>NZ_JAZDXA010000040.1:0-48376 GCF_040170545.1 Sphingobium sp. MK2 | reverse complement strand
TTCAGCTCGGCTGAAACACCAAAAGGCAACGCTTCTAACCGTCACCAAACATCCCTATAGGGGCTTCGTAACCACGGAGCCCCTTTTTCATGTCCGAGCATAATCCCGGCCTGCGTCCCTGGCGCGATATTGCCCGTCGGCAGAGCCGACAGATCATGGTCGGCAATGTTCCGGTCGGCGGTGGCGCGCCGGTCACGGTCCAGACCATGACCAATACGCTGACCCACGACATCAAGGGCACGATCGACCAGATCCGCCGCTGCGAGGAAGCGGGCGTGGATATCATCCGCGTCTCCTGCCCTGACGAGGAATCCACCGCAGCGCTCAAGCAGATCGTGCGCGCCGCCCGCGTGCCGATCGTCGCCGACATTCATTTCCACTATAAGCGCGCGCTCGAAGCGGCGGATGCCGGCGCGGCCTGCCTGCGGATCAATCCCGGCAATATCGGGTCGCAGGCGCGGGTAAAGGAAGTGGTAGACGCCGCCAAGGCCAATGGCTGCGCCATCCGCATCGGCGTCAATGCGGGCAGTCTCGAAAAGGATTTGCTCGAAAAATATGGCGAGCCTTGCCCCGAAGCGCTGGTCGAAAGCGCGCTCGACCATATCAAGCTGCTGCAGGACCAGGATTTCCACGAATATAAGGTCGCGGTGAAGGCGAGCGACGTATTCCTGGCGGTGGCGGCCTATATGCAATTGGCCGAAGCGGTCGATTGTCCGCTCCACCTCGGCATAACCGAGGCGGGCGGGTTGATCGGCGGCACGGTCAAGAGCGCGATCGGCATCGGCAACCTGCTCTGGGCCGGCGTCGGCGACACGATCCGCGTCTCGCTGTCGGCGGAACCCGAAGAGGAAGTCCGGGTCGGTTATGAAATCCTCAAATCGCTCGGCATCCGCACCCGCGGCGTGAAGGTCATCTCCTGCCCCAGTTGCGCGCGGCAGGGCTTCGACGTGATCCGCACCGTGCAGGCGCTGGAGGAACGGCTCCAGCATATCCACACACCCCTGTCGCTCTCGGTTTTGGGCTGCGTCGTCAATGGCCCCGGCGAAGCCCGCGAAACCGATATCGGCCTCACCGGCGGCGGCAATGGCAAGCATATGGTCTATCTGTCGGGCATCACCGACCATACGGTGCAGGACGAAGCCCTGGTCGATCACATCGTCCGACTGGTGGAGGACAAAGCCGCCGAAATCGAAGCTGCCAAGGCGGAATCGGAAATGACCGACGCGGGCAAGGCGCAGGCGGCGGCGGAATAAGGTCACTTGGAAAGTCAGGACCAATACGGTATTTTGGTCCCTGGAGGCCCTGCATGACCTATAGCGGAAAAATGATCAGCGGCGGTAAGGCTGTCATCCCCGCTGAATTGCGTCGGCAGTTGGGCTTCAAGGATGGTGACCGCATCATATTCGAACGCCAAGGTAGCGGCATATTGGTCAAAAGCTATGATCAGGTTCTGCGCGAAGTACAGGCCGATTTGAAAGCCCTGATAAAGAAGCCTTTCACCGTTGACGATTTTCTGGCCGAACGTCGCGCTGAAGCGGAGCGCGAATGACAGCGGTTCTCGATGCGTCCGCGTTATTGACGATTTTGCTGGACGAGCGCGGAGCAGACCAGGTGCAGCCACATCTGGCGACCGGCCAGATTTCGGTCGTCAATCTATGCGAAACCTATACTAAACTTGTGGAGGCCGGCCTGTCGAAGGACGATGCCGAGGCGCAAGTGGCGCGGTTAGAACTGCATATCTGTCCGTTCATCGAAGAACACGCGCTTGAAGCGGCCTTGCTTCGCCCGATGACTCGGCATTTGGGATTGTCTCTGGGAGATCGGGCCTGTCTGGCGCTTGCGCGCCTCGGTAAACTTCCAGTCATCACCGCTGACCGTGCCTGGGCCGAACTGGATTTAGGCATCGACATCATAGTGATCCGCTGACCCGTCATGTCGCGCCACCATAGTTTCGCCATCCCCTTTGCCGTCTGCTGCGCGGGCGTGGCGCTGTTTGCCGTGATGGATGCGGCGATGAAGGGGTTGAGCCTTGGCATCGGCCTCTACAATGCGCTGTTTTGGCGGGCGGTTGCTGGCACGCTGCTTGGCCTTGCGCTGATGCTGCTTACGCGCCAGCGCTGGCCGTCGCGCGCGGTCCTGCGCATCCATCTGCTGCGCGGCACGGTGGTCGCGTTGATGGCCGGGCTGTTCTTCTGGGCGATCATGCGGATGCCACTGGCCGAAGCCATCGCCCTGTCCTTCATCGCCCCCCTGATCGCGCTCTATCTTGCCGCCTTGCTGCTCAAGGAACGGATCGGCCGCCGCGCGATTGGCGCGTCGCTGCTGGGCTTGGTGGGCGTGGCCGTTATCCTGTCGGGCCGGTTGCAGGGGCGCTATGACGCCGATGCGCTGCTGGGGGCAGGGGCCGTGCTGGCGTCGGCGGTGCTCTTTGCCTGGAACCTCATCATCCAGCGGCAACAGGCGCAGGTCGCCTCGCCGATCGAGGTCGCTTTCTTTCAGCATCTGGTGATGCTCGGCGTCTTTGCGCTGGGTGCGCCCTTTCTGCTCGCCCTGCCGCCACGCCCGGCCGTTCCGCTCATCCTGTTGGCAGCCGCCCTCGCCTTCACCTCGCTCGCCGCCCTGTCCTGGGCCTACGCGCGGGCGGAGGCGCAGCGGTTGATCCCGGTCGAATATAGCGCCTTCGTCTGGGCCGCGATCCTGGGGTGGCTGCTGTTCGATGAACGGATCACGCTGCCGACGGTGGCCGGTGCCTTGTTGATCGTGGTCGCCTGCCTTATCGCGGCGCGCTCGAAACGGGCCGATCTGGCCCATGTGGAAGCGGGAACCGCGTGACCGACGATATCCTCATCCGCGCGGCCGAGCCGGGCGACATCGATACCATCCTGCAGTTCATCCGCGATTTGGCCGACTATGAGAAACTCGCCCATGCCGTGAACACGGACCGCGATACGCTCGCCCGCTATCTTTTCGGCCCGCGCCCGATGGCCGAAGTGCTGATTGCAGAACGGCAGGGCGACGCCATCGGCTTTGCGCTCTTCTTCCACAATTTCTCGACCTTCGAAGGACGACCGGGCCTGTATCTCGAAGATTTGTTCGTCCGACCCGACGCGCGCGGATCAGGCGCGGGCAAGGCGCTGCTCGTCCGACTGGCGCAACTGGCCGTCGAACGCGACTGCGCCCGGCTGGAATGGTCGGTGCTGGACTGGAACGAACCGGCCATCGCCGTCTATCGCGCGATCGGGGCGATGCCGATGGACGAATGGACCATCCAGCGGCTCGACGGCGCGTCGTTGCAGGCGTTGGCCCGCAGTTAGTTCTTCAGGCGATCTTCGATGCTGACATAGAGCATGACGGCGGCGAAGGCGGCCATGGAGACGACGACCAGGGCGGGATAATAGGCAGCGAACATGGGACAGGTTCCTTTCTGCCACACGTTTTCGCCGGATCTTGGCACCCCTGCCATAAGGGTTGTTACGGATAAGGCGGGACGAGCCGATCGGTCGCAGGCTTGACGCGGACTCGTCGCTCGGCGCATTGTGCCGAAACGGAACATTTGGGGGACAAGAGTTTAGCATGGCTGTCAGCCGCACCGTGAAGCGCACGCCGGAATGGCGCGAAATGCTCAAGCGCAGCCTGCTTCGCAGCGGGGCGCTGATCGGCGCGATTCTGCTGATGCTGGCGACCCTGTTCGTCGCGATGGCGCTGCTCAGCTATACGCCCAGCGACCCTTCGATGAATACGGTCGCCGGGGACCATGTCGCCAATATCATGCAGAGGCCGGGAGCCTGGACGGCGGATTTCCTGCTCTGGTTGTTGGGCGTTCCCGTTGCGTTGATGTTGCCGCTGATGGCTGTGACCGCACGCCGGATGTGGGGCGACCAGGATATGACCACATGGAAGGGGCAGTTCGGCAAATGCCTGTTCGGCATCGTCCTTATCGGCATTGCCCTGTCGCTGTTTCAGGATGATCCGCTGGTTGGCCTGCCTGCGGGCTGGGGCGGGGTGATCGGTCTCGTCACGGCCAAGGGCGTGGCCAGTCTCACGGCACAGGCACCCGCCGCCGCGCCGTGGATAACCGGCCTATTGGTGGTCATGACGCTGATCGCTGGCCTTATCGCCTGCTATCGTAGTCTGGCGCTGGAAAAGCCGATCATCGCGTTGCGTCGCCCATCGCTGCCCAAATTGGCGCTACCCCGCCCGACGCTGGCGTTGCCGGGCATCGGCAGCAGCACCAGCAGCGACATCGAACCGGAAGAGGACGGGGCCGAGCGCGTCATCGCGCCGCGCAAGCAGGTCTCGAACGAACCCAAGCCACCGATTACGATCCAGAGCCCCAAGCCCGCGCCGCCGCAGCGGCAGATGGCCCCGATTTCCCAGGACGATCTGTTCGGCCATAGCTCGCTACCCTCGCCCGACCTGCTCAACCCCATTCCTGCGAGCCAGGGCGGCAAGATCGACAAGGCCGCGCTGGAACGCAATGCGCGGCTGCTCGAATCGGTGCTCGATGACTTCCATGTGAAGGGCAATATCGTCGAGGTCCGGCCCGGCCCGGTCGTGACCATGTATGAACTGGAGCCGGCACCCGGCATCAAGGCAAGCCGCGTCATCGCGCTCGCCGACGATATCGCGCGCAATATGTCGGCGCTGTCGGCGCGCGTTGCGACGATTCCGGGGCGTACGGTGATCGGCATCGAACTGCCCAACGCCCATCGCGAAGGCGTGTCCTTCCGCGAACTCATCACCAGCGAGCAATTTGGCGGCGAAGGGACGCTGCCCATCATCCTGGGCAAGAATATTTCGGGCGAACCGATCATCGCTGACCTGGCACCCATGCCGCATCTGCTGATCGCGGGCACCACCGGGTCGGGCAAGTCGGTGGGTCTCAACGCCATGATCCTGTCGCTGCTCTACCGCATGACGCCGGACCAGTTGCGCCTCATCATGATCGATCCCAAGATGCTGGAACTGTCGACCTATGACGACATCCCGCATCTGCTCTCGCCGGTCGTCACCGAACCCCAAAAGGCCATCCGCGCGCTCAAATGGGCGGTCGAGCAGATGGAGGACCGCTATCGCATGATGGCGTCCATCTCTGTCCGCAACCTTGCCAACTATAATGAGAAGGTCCGCGCGGCCAAGGCCAAGGGCAAGCCCTTGGGTCGCCGCGTCCAGACCGGCTACGACCCCGAAAATGGCAAGCCCATCTATGAGGAGGAACAGCTCGATTTCCAGCCACTGCCCCAGATCGTGGTGGTGGTGGACGAACTCGCCGACCTCATGATGACCGCCGGCAAGGAAGTCGAATTTCTGATCCAGCGCCTGGCGCAAAAGGCGCGCGCGGCCGGCATCCACCTGATCCTTGCAACGCAGCGTCCTTCGGTCGACGTCATCACCGGCGTCATCAAGGCGAACCTGCCGACCCGGATCAGCTTTTTCGTGACCAGCAAGATCGACAGCCGCACCATCCTGGGCGAACAGGGTGCCGAACAATTGCTGGGCAAGGGCGACATGCTCTACATGCACGGCGGCAAGGGGCTGACCCGCGTCCATGGCCCGTTCGTCTCGGACGATGAAGTCCGCGTCGTCGCAGATCATTGGCGCGCGCAGGGCCAGCCCGACTATATCCAGGCCGTCACCGAAGAACCCGAAGAAGGCAGCTTCGCCCTTGATGGCGTGGACCTGGGCGACGACAGCCCCGACGCGCAGCTCTTCCGCAAGGCGTGCCAACTGGTGTTCGAAAATCAGAAGGCCTCGACCAGTTGGCTGCAACGCCAGCTCCGCGTCGGCTATAATAGCGCCGCGCGCCTGATCGAAAAGATGGAAGAGGAAGGCCTGGTCGGCCCGCCCAACCATGTCGGCCGCCGCGAAGTGCTGCGCGACGAAAATGGCAATCCGCTATAACGGTTTGGCCAAGTTGCTGAACGGCAGGGAACGGGCGGGTTCACAGGTCGTTCAAGCCGCTCCTCCTAAACCGCATCCGTAACAACCGGAGTTTCTGTCTGATGAAGCGCATCTCTCTGGCGCTGGCCATTGCGCCAGTCGCCCTCGCCCTGCCGATCGCCGTGCCCGCATTGGCACAGGCGAACCAGTCCGATCTCACCAAGGTCAATGCCTATATCCGCGCCGTGACGACGATGACGGCCGACTTTACTCAGACCGACCGTAATGGCCAGAATCTGACGGGGCAGTTGACGATCAAGCAGCCGGGCAAGATCCGCTTCCAATATCAAAAGGGCGTGCCGCTGCTGATCGTGGGCGATGGCAAGGCGCTGACGATGATCGATTATGAAGTGCGGCAGGTGCAGCGTTGGCCGATCGGCAACTCCCCGTTGGGCGCGCTACTCGATCCGTCCAAGGATCTGTCGAAATTCGGCAAGGTCGTACCCACTGGCGACCCGACTATATTGAGCGTCGAGGCGCGTGATCTCAAGCGGCCCGAATTTGGCACGATCACCATGATCTTCAAGCGGGACGCGGGCAGCCCGGCCGGCTTGCAACTTTATGGCTGGGTCGCGCTCGATTCGCAGAATAACCGCACCGCGGTACGGCTCACCAACCAGCGTTACGGCGCGGCGGTCGCTGATTCGACCTTCCGCTGGACGGACCCCCGGCCACGCGGACGCGCGGCGGGCGGTTGAATCGAGCGGGATATGCGGCGGGTTGATAGCTTTTCAAAACCGTTCATCTGCCGCTCATATGCCGACCGCTAATCATAGTTCAACGGCGCGAAACGGTATCGGGATTTCCCCCCTGTTACCCGGTCCGCTCCCGCCGCGAAGCGCTTCAAGGGCGCGATCGAGACCCCCGTTCCATGCCCCCGGAGCGGGGGTCTTACTCTGTCTGGCGCTTGCGCGCGTCACCGCGGCCTTATAGGGCGAACGCATGGCCGATACTCTTTCCATTTGCTCCTGGAACATCAACAGCGTCCGCGCGCGCATCGACATCGTCGAACAGCTATTACAGCAAGAAGCGCCCGACATTCTCTGCCTGCAGGAAACCAAGGTGGTGAACGAGACTTTCCCCACCGACATGTTCCGGCGCATGGGTTATGTGCATCAGGTGCTGAACGGCCAACGCATGCATCACGGCGTCGCGATCATGAGCAAGGTGCCGATCCACGAAGACGACAGGTTCGACTGGCAGGCCAATGGCGAAGCGCGCCATGTCGGCGTGCGGCTGGATAACGGCGTGCGGATCGAAAATGTCTATGTGCCCGCAGGCGGCGACGTCGCCGACCGCACGGTCAATCCCAAGTTCGGGCAGAAACTCGACTTTCTGGAGCGCATGATCGAATGGTCGAGCGCACTCGACAATAAGCCGACCATCCTGACCGGCGATTTCAATATCGCACCATTGGAATGCGATGTGTGGAGCCACAAGCAGTTGCTCAATGTCGTCAGTCATACGCCCGTCGAATGCGACATATTGGCGCGGCTTCAAGCATCGAACGATTGGGTCGATATAGGCCGCCATTTCCACCCCGCGCCTGCGCGCCTCTATACCTGGTGGAGCTATCGCGCGAAGGATTGGGCCGAATCGGATCGCGGCCGTCGGCTCGACCATATGTGGATGACGCGCGACGTCGCGGACAAGGCGGTCAGCCATCGTGTGGTCGAACCCGCGCGTAGCTGGATCAAGCCGTCCGACCATATCCCCATCATCACCGACTTCGCTTTCTGATGCGCGCGCGCGACGCTGCCCGTGCGATCGACGCGCTGCGGCGCGGCTGGGCGATCAGGATTGTCGGGCTGGATGGTGCCATCCGCCTAATGGCGATCGAAGGTGCCGATGCAGTGACGCTCGCCGCCTTCGATCCGCAGGCGTGCGCCGACATATTAATCTCCGCCGCCCGCGCCGAAACGCTTAAGCTCGCCAATCAACTGGCCGCTGCCGATCCCGATCTGCCAGTGCTGGTCGAGCGTGCGCTCTGGATAGACGCTGACGTCGCGACGGCCATCTCCGACCCGGTGCTGGACCTGGCCTCCCCGCTCAAAGGCCCATTCCGCGCCCGCCCGCTCGCCGCGCCGCAAGCAGCGAAGGCGGCGCTGCGATTGGCGCGCCTCGCCGGCATCCTGCCCGCCTATTTCCTGACGGAAGGCGATGAGCCAGTCGATGCCACAGTGCAGGCAGAGGACATCGACGCCTATGACGATGCGATCCACCTCGCCATCGCCACGCGCGCCCGGCTGCCGGTGTCGGCCAGCGAAACGGCCGAGATCATAGCTTTCCGCAGTCCCGACGAACCGCGCGAACATGTCGCGCTGGTAGTGGGCAAGCGCGATGCCTCGCCGCCCGTCGTTCGCCTGCACAGCGAATGTCTGACCGGAGATGTGCTCGGCAGCCTCAAATGCGATTGCGGCCCGCAACTGCATCAGGCGCTGCACCAGATCGCCGACGCGCCCTGGGGTGTGCTGCTCTATCTGCGGCAGGAAGGGCGGGGGATCGGCCTCGTCAACAAGCTGCGCGCCTATGCGATGCAGGACCAGGGGTTCGACACGGTCGATGCCAATGTGCGGCTGGGTTTCGCGATCGACGCGCGTGATTTTTCCGTCGCGGCGCGGATGCTCGACCTGCTTGGCGTCACGCAGGTGCGACTGCTGACCAACAACCCCAACAAGGTGGCGGGGCTGGAAGCGGCGGGCATCGGCGTGATCGAGCGCTTGCCGATCATCCTGCCGACCAACCCGCATAATGAACGCTATCTTGCCACCAAGCGCGACCGGACCGGCCACCAGCTATGAGCCTGATCCGCGTCGAGAGCGGCGCGGGTCGCCTTACCTTCGACGCTATGGCCATGGATTGCACCATCGGCCGGGGCGGTGCCTGTGTCGCGGCGGACAAGCGCGAAGGCGATGGCTGCACCCCGCTTGGCCGCTGGCCGATCCGTGGCGTGCTGCTGCGACCCGGTAAAGTGGAGGCGGTCGGCATCCGATTGCCCTGGCGCTGGATCAGGCCCGGCGATGGTTGGTCGGACGATCCTGCCGACCCTGCCTATAACCGCCCCGTTCGCCTGCCGCGCGGCTTTTCGGCCGAAAGCCTGATTCGCGCTGACGATGCCTATGACATCATCGTCGTGCTGGGCCATAATGATGCGCCACCCATGCCAGGCCAAGGCAGCGCGATCTTCTTCCACCTGTCCGAAGGACGCCCTACCGCTGGCTGTGTCGCCGTCGAGCGCGACGACATGCTCCGCCTGTTGCCCCTGCTCGCGCCGGGCGACAGGATGGACATCGTCGCTTAGGCCCGCTCCAGTGCCTCGCCCACCTCACCGCCAGCGCCCTCCAGCAGCCGTCGCTCCAATGTCTGCAGCCGCGCCTTGCTCTCGATTTTGCCGCCGAACAAATCTGTGATGTAGAATGTATCGACCGCGCGTTCGCCATAGGTGGCGACATGCGCGCTATGCACCGTCACCTTCGATTGGAACAAAGCATTGGCGAGGCTGAACAGCAGCGCTGGCCGATCACGCGCATTGACCTCGATCACCGTGAAGCGATTCGACGCCTTATTGTCGATCAGCACATTGGGTTCGATGCGGAAGGCTTCGGCACGGGTTCGGGTGAGCGGGCGGGCGCTCAGCTTGGTGATCAGCCGGTGGCGGTTCGACAGCGAATCCTCGATCGCATTGCGGATTCGGGTGAGTTGGTCCGGGCTGTGGAATGCGCCCCCCATCGGGTCTTGCACCAGGAAATTGTCGATCGCCACGCCATCGCGGGTGGTATGGATGCGCGCATCGATGATGTTGCCGCCCGCCAGATGGATGGCCCCCGCAATCCGGTAGAATAGCCCCGGATGATCGGCGGCATAGACGGTCACCAGCGTCGCGCCACGCTGCGGATAATAATGCGCCGCGATCGACAGCGGGGCGTCGCCCGCTGCCAGCATATGTTCGGCATTATGGATCAAGATGTCGTCGGGCTCGGCGATCCAGTAGGATTCGGGCAATCGCTTGCTGAACGCTTCGAACGTCGCTTCGTCCATATGAAGCGCCTCGCGCAGCGTCTTCTGCTTGGTGGTCACCCGCTCGCTGCGCCCCTTCTGCTTATGGCCCAGCCGCAACAGTTCCTCGGCCGAGTCATAGAGATCACCCAGCAACTGCCGCTTCCAACTGTTCCAGACACCGGGGCCGACGGCGCGAATGTCCACCACGGTCAGGCATAAGAGCAAGCGCAACCTTTCGGGGCTTTGCACCACGTCGACGAAATCCACGATCGTCTTGTAATCGGCTAGGTCGCGCTTGAACGCGGTCGCCGACATCAACAGATGGTAGCGTACCAGCCAGGCGACGGTTTCGGTTTCCGCAGGGGTAAGGCCAAGGCGCGGGCATAGCTGCTCGGCCACCTGCGCGCCCAATATGCTGTGGTCGCCGCCCCGCCCCTTGGCGATGTCATGCAGCAGCACGGCGATGTAGAGCACCCGGCGCGAGAGCAATTTGCCCATCAGGTCGGTGGCCAGCGGATGATCCTGCGCCAGTTCCCCCTTCTCGATCCGCGACAGCAGGCCCACGGCGCGGATGGTATGCTCATCGACCGTATAATGATGATACATGTCGAACTGCATCTGCGCGACGACGCGGCGGAAGTCGGGGACGAAGCGGCCGAACACGGTCGATTCGTTCATCCAGCGCAGCACCGTTTCCGGGTCGCGCGGCGACGTCAGCACGTCCATAAAGGCGGCGTTGGCACGCGGGTCCTTGCGGATCTTGGCGTTGATCAGCCCTGCGTCCCGGCTCGCCGCACGCATCGCGGCGGGGTGGATGGACAAGCCATGGCGATCGGCCAGCGCGAAAATCTCCACCAGTCGCACCGGGTCGGCCTGAAAGAAATCATCGCTCGGCAGCGCTAGCCGCCCCCGGTCCAGCACGAAGCCATCGAGCTTCTTGGGCCGCCGGAAGATGGCGGGAATATAGCGCCGCCCCTTCGGCCCCATCTGGTCATCCAGATGCGCCAGGAACACGGCGGTCAGGTCGCCGACGATTTTCGCGTTCAGGAAATAATAGCGCATGAACCGCTCGACCCCGGACTGGCCATGCCGCCCGGTAAAGCGCATCCGCGTTGCGGTTTCGAGCTGCAGGTCGAAGGTCAGCCGATCCTCGGCGCGCCCGGTGATGGTATGCAGGTGACAGCGCACCGCCCAGAGAAAATCCTCCGCCTTCTGGAACTGGCGCAATTCGATTTGCGTCAGCAGGCCGACATCGACCAGTTCGGCGACCGACCGCACACGGTTCACATATTTGCCGATCCAGAACAGCGTATGCAGGTCACGCAACCCGCCCTTGCCTTCCTTCACATTGGGCTCGACGACATAGCGGCTGTCGCCCATCCGCTTGTGGCGCTCGTCGCGCTCGACTAGCTTTTCGGTGACGAAGGCGCGGGCATTGCCCTGCATCACCTCCGCATCGAAGCGGACCGAAGTCTCCTCGTAGAGCGCCCGGTCGCCCCAGACGTATCGTGCTTCCAGCAAGGCGGTGCGTACCGTCAGGTCCGCCTTGGCCATCCGCATCGTTTCGTCGATCGACCGGCTACTATGCCCGACCTTCAGCCCCAGATCCCATAGCGAGTAGAGCATCGATTCGATCACCTGCTCGGTCCAGCCAGTCGGCTTCCAGGGCGTGATGAAGCCGATATCGACGTCGCTATGCGGGGCCATCTCGCCCCGGCCATAGCCACCGACAGCGATCAGCGCGATGCGCTCGCCAGTGCTGCGGTTGCCAGAGGGATATAGATGATGCGTCGTCGCGTCGTAGAGCAGGCGCAGAATCTGGTCGATCAGGAAGGCGAAGGCGGTCACCGTCTCGCGCCCGCGCGTGGGTCGCTGTTCCAGCCTTCGGGCGACTTCGACTCGTCCTTCTTCCAACGCCGCCTTGAGTTCGCCGACGATCAGCCCGCGCAACCGCATGGGATCGCCCTTATGCTCGTGCGCAAGGGCGTTGATGCTGTCGGAAATCGCGCGCCGGTCGATGATCGCACGGCGCGATCCCAAAGCGGGGAACTGCATGACCATGCGCGTTCTCTAGTCGGGCGTCGCCTCGGCTGCCAGTTGTTTCAATCGATATATGTGATCGAGTGCTTCACGCGGGGACAGCGCATCCGCGTCGATCGCGGCGATGGCCGCGCGCACCGGATCGGGCGCGGCTTCCTCCTGCGCCGCGGCCGCCGCGAACAGGGGCAGGTCGTCTAGTCCCGCCGCGATGCCGCCGGTCTTCGCCTTGCCCGCTTCCAGCCGCGCGAGGACATCCTTGGCGCGCTTGAGTACCGGCGCGGGCAGCCCCGCCAGCCGCGCGACGGCCAGGCCATAGCTGCGGTCGGCCGGTCCCTGCGCCAATTCGTGCAATAGTACCAGATCGCCCTTCCATTCGCGCGCCCGAACATGATGGAGCGACAGGGCGGACAGGCTTTCGGCCAGCCGCGTCAGCTCATGATAATGGGTGGCAAACAGACAGCGGCAACGATTGACCTCATGCACGGCCTCCACCACCGCCCAGGCGAGCGCCAGCCCGTCATAGGTGGAGGTGCCGCGCCCGACCTCATCGAGAATGACGAAGCTGCGCGTCGTCGCCTGCGCCAGGATCGCGGCTGTCTCGACCATCTCGACCATGAAGGTCGATCGCCCCTTGGCCAGATTGTCCGACGCGCCCACCCGGCTGAACAGGCGATCGACCAAAGTCAGCGTCGCCGATTGGGCGGGAACATAGGCACCCGCCTGCGCCAGAATGACGATCAGCGCATTTTGCCGCAGGAAGGTCGACTTGCCGCCCATGTTCGGGCCTGTGACCAGCCATAGCCGGTCGTCGGCGACCAGACAGCAATCATTGGCGACGAAAGCCTGGCCCTCGCGGCGCAGCGCATCCTCCACTACCGGATGCCGCCCGCCGCTGATCGACAGGCAGGGGTTCGACCCATCATCGGCGATCAGATGGGGTCGCTGCCAGCCGCCCTCGGCGGCCCGTTCCGCGAGCGCCGCCGCGACGTCGAGCCGGGCCAGCGCCTGGCCCGCGCGGGCGATGTCGGCCTTGCGGTCCAGCACGGCGGCGATCAACTCTTCGAGATGCGCGGCTTCGGCGACCAGCGCATGCGCCCCCGCCTGCGCCACGCGCCCCGCTTCCTCATGCAGATCCACCGAATTGAAGCGCACGACACCGGCGAGCGTCTGGCGGTGGGTGAAGCCGCTGGTCGGCACCATCAGCGCATCGGCGGCGCGGGCAGGCACCTCGACATGATAGCCCAGCACGCCATTGTGGCGAATCTTGAGCGTGGCAATGCCCGTCTGCTCGCGATATTTCGCCTCCAGCGCGGCGATCGCACGGCGACCGTCACCAGCCATCCGACGCAGTTCGTCCAGCGCGGGATCATAGCCATCGGCAATATAGCCACCGTTCGCCGTCTCGGTCGGCGGCGCAGGCACCAGCGCGCGCGACAGCGCATCGACCAGAGCGCCATGGCCATCGAGCGCGGGCAGGAGCTGTACCAGCAACAAGGGCGGATCGGGCAAATGCCCCAACCGTTCGCGCAGCAGCCGCGCTTCGCCCAGACCATCGCGCAACTGTCCCAGGTCGCGGGGCGAACCGCGACCGACCGCCACCCGCCCCAGCGCGCGGCCGACATCGGGCAGCGCCCGCAGCGCCGCGCGCAACTGATCGCGCAGCCCCGCATCGTCATGGAAGAGCTGCACCAGCCCCAGCCGCGGCTCGATCCGGTCGAGGTCCATCAACGGCGCGGACAGATCCTGCCCCAGCAGCCGTGCGCCCGCCCCCGTCACGGTGCGATCGACCGCGCCCAGCAGGCTGCCAGCGCGCGCGCCGCTGGTGGTCGCGACGATTTCCAGGCTTTCGCGCGTCGCCGCGTCGATCGCGACATGGCCGCCGCTCGTCTGGCGCAACGGCGGTGCCAGGAAGGGCAGGGTGCCCTTACCCGCATGGTCGAGATAGGCGATCAGCCCGCCCATCGCGGCCAGCTCCGCGCGGCCGAACTGGCCGAACCCGTCCAACGTCGCGACCGCAAACAGCCGCTTGAGCGCCGCTTCGGCGCGGCTGCTGGAAAAGGCTGCGCGATCGAACATATGCATGTCGGGCAGGTCGAGCGACGATCCTTCCGCCACCACAGTCTCGCTGGGACGCAGGCGGGCGAGTTCGGCATGAAGATCGGCGGCGCGGCAGGTCATTGTCTCGAACCGGCCCGTCGAAATATCGGCGGCGGCGATTCCGATCTCGCTGTCTCCGCCGACCTGCGCCAGCGCGACGAGCATATTGTCGCGCCGGGAATCGAGCAGCGTCTCCTCGGTCAGCGTGCCTGCCGTCACATAACGCACGATGTCGCGCGCCACGAGCGTCTTGCCGCCGCGCGCCTTCGCCTGCGCCGGGGTTTCGGTCTGCTCGGCGATGGCGACGCGATGGCCCGCCTTGATCAGCCGCGCGAGATAGCCCTCGGCGCTATGAACCGGCACCCCGCACATCGGGATCGGCGCGCCATCATGTTCGCCCCGGCTGGTCAGCGCGATATCGAGCGTGGCCGCCGCCGCCTTGGCATCGTCGAAGAAGAGTTCGAAGAAATCGCCCATGCGGTAGAAGAGCAGGCAGTCCTGTGCCTGTGCCTTGAGCGTCAGATATTGCGCCATCATCGGCGTAAGGGGTGGGGACGTGTCCGGGGCGCTGCGCATCGTGCCCGGATAGCGGCAAGGCGGCGCGCAGGAAAGAGCGCGAAAAAGCGGCCTTCTCGCACTTGCCCCCAAGCATGGCTTGCCGCTAGGGCCAAGCCAACGGACAGAAGAGGCGGATAATCGATGACCGACAAGTCGAGTGTGGAATTTTCCGAGCGCGAGGCGCTGTTTTTCCATTCGACCGGGCGCCCCGGCAAGATCGAGATCATCGCGTCGAAACCGATGGCGACGCAACGTGACCTCAGCCTCGCTTATTCCCCCGGCGTCGCGGTGCCGGTGCTGGCTATCGCAAAAGACCCTGCCACAGCCTATGACTATACCGCAAAGGGCAATCTGGTTGCGGTTATTACCAATGGCACGGCGATTCTGGGCCTTGGCAATCTCGGCGCGCTCGCATCCAAGCCGGTGATGGAGGGCAAGGCGGTGCTGTTCAAGCGTTTCGCCGATGTGGATTCCATCGACATCGAGCTCAAGACGGAAGATGTCGATCGCTTCATTGATGCGGTCGAATTGATGGAGCCGACCTTCGGCGGCATCAACCTTGAAGATATCAAGGCGCCGGAATGCTTCATCATCGAACAGACGCTCAAAGAGCGGATGAACATTCCGGTATTCCACGACGATCAGCATGGCACCGCGATCATCGCGGCGGCGGGCGTCATCAATGCGGCGATGCTGACCGGCCGCGATCTCAAAGACCTCAAGGTCGTGGTCAATGGTGCGGGCGCGGCGTCGATCGCCTGCACCGAACTGATCAAGGCGCTGGGCGTCGCGGGTGACAATGTCATCATGTGCGACAGCAAGGGCGTAATCTATCAAGGTCGCACCGAGGGCATGAACCAGTGGAAGTCGGCCCACGCGGTCAAGACCGACGCGCGCACGCTGAAAGAAGCGATGAAGGGCGCGGACGTGTTCCTGGGGCTTTCGGTCAAGGGCGCCGTGACGCCGGATATGGTCAAGGATATGGGCGACAAGCCGATCATCTTCGCCATGGCCAACCCGGACCCGGAAATCACCCCGCCCGATGCCAAGTCGGTGCGCCCCGAAGCGATCGTGGCGACCGGCCGGTCGGATTATCCCAACCAGGTCAACAACGTCATCGGCTTCCCCTTCATCTTCCGCGGCGCGTTGGACGTGCGCGCTACGACGATCAACGAAGCGATGAAGGTCGCCGCCGCCCATGCCATCGCCGAACTGGCGCGCGAACAGGTGCCAGAGGAAGTCGCCAAGGCCTATGGCAAATCACACAGCTTTGGCCCCGATTATATTATCCCCGCCCCTTTCGATCCGCGCCTGATGGAAGTGGTGCCGTCGGCCGTCGCGCAGGCGGCGATGGATAGCGGCGTGGCGCAAAAGCCGATCGCCGACATGGCGGCCTATCGCCAGTCCTTGAAGGCGCGTCTCAACCCGACCACTTCGGTCCTGACCACCGCCTATGAAGTCGCGAAGGCCAACCCCAAGCGGGTTGTCTTCGCCGAAGCGGAGGAGGAAGTGGTGCTGCGCGCTGCCATCCAGTTCCGTGACCTTGGCTATGGTATTCCGGTACTGGTCGGGCGGGCCGACGTGGTGGACAGGCTCAAGGCGCTGGGTGTGCGCGATCCAGACGGATTCGAGTTGCATAACAGCGTTAATTCGCCGTTGGTCCCCGACATGGTCGATTTGCTGTACGCCCGACTCCAGCGGCGCGGCTATTTGCGCCGCGATTGCGAACGGATGGTCAATCGGGACCGCAACATCTTCGGCACGCTGCTCGTGAAGATGGGCGTCGCCGACGCCATGATCACCGGCATGACCCGCCCCTATGCACAGACCCTGCGTGAGGTGAAGCGGGTGATGGACCCCGCCGTCGGCCGCACGCCGTTCGGCATCCATGTCATGGTAGCCAAGGACAAGACGGTTTTCCTGGCCGACACCACGGTCAACGAACGTCCCACGGCGAGCGAACTGGCCGACATCGCCGAAGGCACCGTCGCGGTTGCGCGGCGCATGGGGCATGACCCGCGCGTCGCCTTCCTCTCTTATTCCAATTTCGGCAACCCGCCCGGTGCGTTCCTGGAAAATGTGCGCGGCGCGGTGAAATTGCTCGATGAGCGCAATGTCGATTTCGAATATGAAGGCGAAATGACCGCCGACGTGGCGCTCAACCCCGCCGTCATGAAAAATTATCCGTTTAGCCGCCTGTCCGGTCCTGCCAATGTGCTGGTCATGCCGGGCCTGCAATCGGCCAATATTTCGGCCAAGCTACTGCGTGAACTGGGCGGTACGTCGATGATTGGCCCGGTGCTGGTCGGCATGGAAAAATCGGTGCAGATCGCGACCATGGCGTCCAATGCATCCGAATTGCTGACGTTGGCAGTGCTGGCGGCCGGGGGTATTGCGCTCTGAGCGCCGCCGTCCGTGCGATGCACGGCATGATATGTTGCAGGAGAGAATGGGCATGAGTGACACGATCAGTTTCGACAGCGCCACCTTCCGGCGGGTATTGGGCCATTATCCCACCGGCGTCTGCGTCGTTACGGCGGTGGAAGCCGATGGTGCCCCTGTCGGCATGGTCGTAGGCTCATTCACATCAGTGTCGCTCGATCCTCCGCTGGTCGCCTTCTTCCCGGCCAAGACATCGACGAGTTGGCCCCGTATCGAGGCGGTCGGCAAATTCTGCGTCAATATTCTGGCCAGTGACCAGCAGCCGCTCTGCCGTCAGATTGCCGGGCCTGGACCGGATAAGTTCAGCGGCATCGCGCATCGCGCATCGGCCAATGGTTCGCCGATTCTGGATGATGTGGTCGCCTGGATTGATTGCACATTGGACGCCGTGCATGAGGCGGGCGATCATTATATCGTGCTTGGCCGGGTCGTAGCGCTGGAAGTGGATCGACCAGAGCGGCCGCTTGTCTTTTTTCAGGGCGGCTATGGCGAATTTTCCGTCGTAGCATGACGGATTGACGGGTTGTCCGCCGTCTGGTTGGAAATGACGCTGTTCTTTTCTTCCAGGACGGGCCAGACATATGCGAGACATATTACGGGTCATTAACGCCTCCTTCCTATGCAGGTGCGTTGCCCTCTGACCGGACTGCCCATGACCGCGCTACTTGTCACTGTCGATACAGAGTTGTCCTCTTCGCTGTATCAGCGCGGCGTAGGCTTGTCTGATAATGTCAGACGCTCGATCTGGGCGGAGGCGCGGGGACAGGCGCACGGGATTGGCTGGCAGATGGACGTGCTGGAGCGCCATGGCCTCAAAGGTGTCTTCTTTCTCGATCCCATGCCCGCACTGGTGCATGGCGCGGATTTCCTCATGCCCATTGTCGAGGCGATCGAGGGGCGAGGGCATGAAGTGCAGATGCATATTCATACCGAATGGCTCGCCTGGGCCAAGGAATCGCCCGTCGGCGGACGACAAGGGCGCAATATTGCTGATTTCTCGTTGGATGATCAGATCACCCTGCTCAGCCGGGCAAAGACGTTGCTGGAGCAGGCGGGGGCACCATCCATTACAGCCTTTCGCGCCGGCAATTTCGGCGCCAATGACGATACGCTGCGGGCGCTGGCCACCATCGATGTGCTCTGGGATAGTAGCGTCAATCCCGCTTATCTAGGCCATGGATGCGATATAACGGCCGATCCAGCGCAGATCGGTGCGCAGCGGATGCAAAATATTGTCGAACTGCCGGTATCAGGCATCCATGATCGCCCCGGCCATTTCCGCCCCGCGCAGATATGCGCGATGTCGGCGAGCGAAATGCGCGCAGGGCTGCGTCATGCCGCGCGGATGCAACATGACGCCTTCACGGTCGTCACCCACAGTTTCGAAATGCTCTCCCGCGATCGGAAGCGGCCCAATGCCATGGTCAAGGCGCGGTTCGTGGCCTTGTGCCGCGAAGCCGCACGCTTGCCGCAGGTGCGGGGCGTGGGGTTCCGCGACCTCTCCCCCGCTATGGTCGATTCGTCGCCAAAGCTTCTGACGCGCGTTGCGCCCAGTCGCGTGCGGACTGGGCTGCGGCTGGCGCAGCAGGCGTGGGCGACGTGGCGCTACGAACATCGATTGATTCCTGCGTGAACGATTATCCGGTCGCGCTCGTCCTTGGTCTGGAAAATGCCATCGGCCTGACAGTCGTGCGCGAACTCGGCGAAAAGGGCGTCCCTGTGCACGGCATCGCTCGCGAAGCGGCACCTGTGGCCGCAGCGTCGCGACATTGCGCCGCGATGATAGGGCGTCCGCCCGGATTGATGGCCGACTGGTTACCCGACCTCATTCACAAGACCGGGGCAGGGGCGGTGCTGGCTATTTCCGAATCCGACCTGCTGGAACTCTCGACGCTGCCGCCTGTCATCGGTGACTGCCATTTGCTGGTGCCTCGGCCTGCGCCCTTGGCCAAGGTGCTGGACAAGCTTCGTACGCTGGAAATTGCGAAGCAGGTAGGATTGTGCATTCCGCAAACTTGGCAACCCCGAACCGGCGAAGATTTCGCGGCGCATGTCGCGACCATGCGCTATCCGCTGGTCGCCAAATGGGCCAATCCGCCGGAAATCATGCCGGTCCTGGAACGGGCGGGGCTGGAGTGGCTCAAAACCGAATATGTTCGCACGCCTCAGGAACTGGCAGCGTTACTCAATCGCTATGCGCGCGTCGGACATTGGCCGCTGATTCAGCAATATTGTCGCGGCGTTGGCCTCGGCCAGATGCTGTATATGGACAATGGTCAGGCAACCTTGCGCTTTCAGCACCGGCGCCTGCACGAATGGCCGCCCGAAGGCGGGGTGTCGACGCTCTGCCGGGCGGAGCCGAACACCGCGCATGCAGCGCAGATGCAGCTATCGGAAGCCCTGCTGCGCGCGCTTGACTGGCAGGGGCAGGCGATGGTCGAATATCGCTACGAAGCCGAAAGCGGTCGCTATTGGCTGATGGAAGTCAATGGCCGTTTCTGGGGCAGCCTGCCGCTGGCACGCCATTGTGGTGCGCTGTTTGCCTGGGAAGCCTATCGCCGCACAGTCCTGCGCCAGACGGACGCCGCACCGATACCGCGCGATACGCTCCGCGCCCGCTACATGGTGCCCGAAACCAAGCGGCTGGCCCGTATTTTGCTCTCGCCGGGACGAATCAGCGATCCCTTCTTCAGACGTCGGCCGCTCGCTGATTTGGGTGCCTATCTGCTCAGTTTCTTCGATCCGCGTGCGCGCTATTATGTTTTCAGCCTGTCAGACCCCCGCCCATGGCTGCGTGACATGACGCAAATGTTCAGGAAAGCCGTGCGCCGGGGAAAGCGCTGACCAGCGCGCCTACGGCACGTTCGATCCGGGCCAGGCATCGCAGCATATAGCGGTCATCAAGCCTGTAGGGATCATGCAGATGCGGGAGCATCGGACGGGTCCAGCGACCCAGCAGCATGCGGGGCAGGCCGGTGAGACGCGGGTCTGTAGCCAGCCGATGCAATTGCCGCACTTCCATGGCCAATAATAGATCGCCCGTTTCGGGCACATAATCATCCATATCGACGGCACAGTGCGCGCTCATGTCATGGCCTAACGTCCGTGCAGCGACGATCGCGGGTTCATGGGCCGGGCGTCCGGTCGTGGTCGACAGGCCGAAGGAGGCACTGTTCACCCCCATGTTCCGCGCTACCACATCAGCAAAGGCGCTGCGGCAGATATTGCCCTGACACACGAACACCAGCCGTCGAACATGTGCGGGATCTGGGCTGACGCTGCCGGACC
Source organism: Sphingobium sp. MK2 (assembly GCF_040170545.1). NCBI lineage: Bacteria > Pseudomonadati > Pseudomonadota > Alphaproteobacteria > Sphingomonadales > Sphingobiaceae > Sphingobium > Sphingobium sp. MK2. The sequence continues at coordinate 28,012 of NZ_JAZDXA010000040.1, read as the reverse complement.
GGCCAATCGCCAGTTGCGGATAAGCCAGCGCAAGTCGCACCAGACCACGGAACGTACCGAAACGGGATCGGATCATGACGATGACCTGTAAAAGGCGTTGGCAAAAAGACGGCCTTTGCAGGCTTCATTCAGAGGGGTTGATATCATGCGATGCGCTGGTGGGTGGACTGTTCCGCCGCCTGCGGCCCGATCATCATGTCCCGCTTGCGCCCGGTGACCCACGCGAAGAAGCGAGGCACCGGGGCGTTACGTTCCATCCAGTCGCTATAAGCGCGATAGTCGGGGTCGGCGGACAGATGCTGCTCCTCCGTCCGGGCGCGCCAATAATAGACGGCGTTGGTAAGGCCCAGCATCGCGCAATTGCGCACGATGTCGGTGATCGATCCGCTGACGCTGAGGAAGGGCAGCGCTGAAAACCACCAGAAGAGATTTTTCGACAGATAGGCCGGGTGACGGGTCCAGCGATAGGGACCATGGGTCAATATGCCGCGATGGGTGAGGTTGGAAAAGCGCAGGCCGAACGCCATCGTCGCCCAGGCATAGATGGCAGTCAGCAGCACCAGCCATCCGCCCAGCAGCCATTGCAGCGTCGTCGACCCTTGCGTCCAATAATCCCATTCCGCGCCGCCCGCATGATAATCGAGCGGCCCGCCCCCGCCCATCAGGACGAAGGGTGGGTAGCAGATCAGCGCGGCCAGCCAGCCGGCGAGATAAGGATTGGCGGTGCGGATATGCGAATCGAGCGGCTTGAAGGTCAGGATATAGCCGACCGTCGCCAAACAGACGTCGATCATGAACATGACCGCGATCAGGAAACTGGCCAGCGCGATCGGATTGGCCAGCGCATCGGCGATCCGCCATTCGACCACGCTCGAAAAATTGCCCGGTACGATCGACACCATGAAGGCGAGGAAGAAGCCCTTGACCGCCCAGGCGCGAGCGTGATGCGCGACCTGCACCATGTCGGGCGCGCCCGCCGCGCCGCCGATCACCCATTGGCCAAAGCTGTAGGAGGCGTCCTTGGGATCGACCATCCGCCGGTCGATCCAGATGATATAGGGGATGGAGAGCGCCAGCAGCCATGGCGCGGCGCTGGTGAACAGGTCCATCGAAAAGCGGTAATTGCCGCTCCAATACCAGCGCGCGACGCAATAGAAGATGGCGATAGCGAGCCAGGTCGCCCATAGTCCGGCGATCTTGACGATGCTGATGTCCAGCACGCTGCGGACCGGGCGGGCGGGCGCGTGCCAGTCTATGCCGGTCGATGCATTGCGATGCACCTTGTCGATCAGCAGCGACCATAGCACCATCGGCACGCCGCAGGCGACGACCGCAGCCAACCCGGCATGGGGACCGTTCATGCCATAATGGCGCGCGACCAGCGTCCAGAGGCCAAGGCCCGCAAGGCCAGCGATACCGACGCCATGGCTGACGGCGGATTTGGGGCAGGGATCGTCAGATTCGCGCATGGCGGCAAGCCCTAGCAAAATTTGGTAAGCAAGCGGTGAAGGCTTTGGGCGAGAGCCAGGGTCCAGACAAACTGCTTAACCTGCAGCAAGGTCGTGAACCCATTTTATCTCAATGCGTTATCCCCTCATCAACCGATAATGATGGAGGCAGGAGATGACGATCGCGGTGCGGTTTCCCGATGGCAGCATCCAGAATGTGCCTGCCCAATTGCGGGAGATCAGCGATTCCCCCGGTTCCAAAGCCTCGCCGCGGTTCGAGCGCGTCCCGCTCAATTGCGATTCCAACTGGACCTTTCAACGTCATGGCGAGAACTGGTACGCGATGCCACGGTCCGGCAGCCTGTCCACTCTGCGCCCGGTCGTAGCGGAATGGTGGCGGTCGGTGGCCCATATGGAGGATGATGCCGGAAAGGCCGTTGGTCCGGCCAAGGCAGCACGTAGCCAGCATCAGCGCCAGCGGTCCGGCTGGGGCAACGCCGCTTGAGGCACTACCCGCCCAATACATTGATCGTAAACGCCAATATGCCAAGGTTGAACAGGAATGCAGCGAGGCTCTGAAACAGCGCCGTGCGCCGCATGATGCCGCTCGTTACGGATACATCGGACGTCTGGAACGTCATGCCGAGCGTGAAGGCGAAGTAGAGGAAGTCCCAATAGCCCGGCTCGTGCGTATCCGGAAAGTCGAGGCCGCCGCTATCCTCTCCCTGCGGATCGGCGCGATAGAAGATATGCGCATAATGCATGGCGTAGACGAGGTTGGAAAAGAGCCACGCCGCCAGCAATGTGATCAGCAGCAGCGCGACCGTAGCGGTCTTATGCCCGCCCTGCTCCCCAACCGCCACGCCCACAGCGACCAGGACGACCAGGCTGACGATGGCAGTGATCAGCAACATCAGTTCGCGATTGGCATCGTTCGCCGCTGCCTTGCGCCGCATGGCGGCGGCGTCGGCGCGGATCAGCGACGTTACCGACAGCATGAAGGCGACCGTCGCAATGTCGAACCCGGCCATCACAGCCTGATGCCAAGGCAGGGCCAACGCCAAAGGCGCGATCGTCGCCAGCAGCGCCAGAAACATGCCATAGCGCCAGGGAAAGATCGACGATCCTGATCGAATGCGGTTCATGTCGGATACCAACGCGCAATCAGCGGGCCGCGCAAGCGCCGATCACAGCACCGCTGCGATCAGCCCCCGTGCGCGTGCTTCATTGGCTTCGAGATACCAGTTTTCAGGCGCTTTTTCGAGCAGCTCCTCCATCGTGATATCCGATCCCAGGATCAGATTGTGGAAGCCTTCATTCTGAATTGCGATCGACGACTGGATTTCGTTGAGCGTCCCCTTCAGCGTCGCGATGCAGGTCGATAGCGGACCGGCGAGCTGGATCGTTTTGGTGATCAGCCGCTCGTGGATCATGAGGCGTGTGCCGCGTGTGACATAGCGGTTTTCGGTCGCGAAGAAGCTCATGAACGTCGCGCCCGCCGAATAGACCGCCGTGCGGCCCAGAAATACCAGACGCCGTTCGGGATAAAGGTCGGAATGGAAGCGGATATCTTCGCCCATCAGACGCGCGATTTCGGGGTCGCCGCCCAGGGTGGAGATTTCGACCACCACCAGCCCCTGTTGCGGCGCGGTGGACAGACAATTTTTGAAATGAAGATACATGCCGTGATCGACCACGCCCGAAAGCATGATCGCGGGATATTCGAAATCCTTGGGGCCGAGCATCGGCGCGGTCATCTGCATCATATTCGCCTTGAAATGGAATGGGTTTGGGCAGCATTACGCATGGCACGCGGAAAAGCTGCCTTAGGCGCCTATTCTTTTGACTAGCGCGCCGCGCGACAGGCTGTAAAGAACAGATCATGACCAAAAGGCAGCGGGCATGATCGCGAAACTCAAGGGGTTGCTGGACAGCACGGGCATCGACCATGCCATCATCGATGTGGGCGGCGTCGGCTATCTGGTCGGCGCATCGTCGCGCACGCTGGCGGCCTTGGGTCCGGTGGGGGAAGCCGTAACGATCCACACCGAAATGCTTGTAGCGGCGGACTCGATTCGCCTCGTCGGCTTTGCGCGCGCGGAGGAACGTGACTGGTATCGCTTGCTGACCCATGTGCAGGGCGTCGGATCGCGCGTGGCGCTGGCGATATTGTCGGCCCTCGAACCGCTGGAACTGCACCGGGCGGTCGCCATGGGCGACAAGGCGATGATCGCCCGCGCTAATGGCGTCGGTCCCAAGCTGGCCCAGCGCATCGTCAATGAATTGAAGGACAAAATCGGCGCGGCCCCGGTCGGCAGTCCAATCGGCGCGGGCGGCGTGGCCGTGCTACCGACCGGCAGTTTTGCCGCTGATGCGCTGTCGGCGCTGCAGAATCTGGGGTTCAAGCCCTATGAAGCCAGCACCGCCGTCGCGTCCGCCGAAGCTGAACTGGGCGAGGACGCCAGCCTGGACGCGCTGGTGCGGCTGGCGCTGCGGAAGGCGGCGAAGTGATGCTTTCTTTCGTTCGTCATGACGATGGGGATAATGTTCGTCCATGACTGACGACCGCCTCCTAACCCCCGCCCGCCGCGTCGAGGATGTCGATGCAGCGCTGCGTCCCAAGTCGCTCGACGAATTTATCGGACAGGAAGCGGCGCGCGGGAATTTGCGCGTGTTTATCGAGGCCGCGAAGGCTCGCGGCGAGGCGCTGGATCATGTGCTGTTTTTCGGGCCGCCCGGCCTTGGCAAGACGACGCTCGCGCAGATCGTCGCCAAGGAAATGGGCGTCGGCTTTCGCGCTACGTCCGGCCCGGTCATCGCCAAGTCGGGCGATCTGGCGGCTTTGCTCACCAATCTGGATGAAGGCGACGTGTTGTTCGTCGATGAAATCCATCGGCTCAATCCGGCGGTCGAGGAAGTGCTTTATCCCGCAATGGAGGATCGCGCGCTCGACCTGATGATCGGGGAGGGGCCGTCGGCGCGATCGGTGCGCATCGACCTGCCGCCCTTTACGCTGGTGGGAGCCACGACGCGGCAAGGCTTGCTGACGACGCCGCTGCGCGACCGGTTCGGCATTCCGGTGCGGCTGCAATTCTACACGGTGGACGAGCTGGAACTGGTGGTGCGGCGCGCGGCGCGGTTGCTCGACCTTGCCATTACGCCGGACGGCGCGATGGAGATTGCGCGGCGATCGCGGGGGACGCCGCGCATTGCCGGGCGGCTGCTGCGCCGAGTGCGCGATTTCGCCAATGTCGCGGGCGTCGCGGCCGTCGATGCGAAGGTGGCCGATGCCTCGCTGCGGCGGCTGGAGGTCGATGAACTGGGCCTCGACCTGATGGACCGGCGCTATCTGATGATGATCGCCGACATTTATCGGGGTGGGCCGGTTGGCGTTGAAACGCTGGCGGCGGGCCTTTCCGAGGCGCGCGATACGATCGAGGAAGTGATCGAGCCTTACCTCATCCAGCTTGGCCTCATCGCCCGCACGGCGCGCGGCCGGTGCCTAAACGGGCCGGGGTGGAAGCATCTGGGCCTTAATCCGCCGCAGGATGTGCAGAACGGGCTTTTCGACTGAGGAAACCTACAAAGCCCATGGCCGTTACGGCAAGGCGGAGCTATAGCCTGACGATGAGCAGGCGTGCAGCAGACGCGCCGGAACCGCAGGAGCAGAGCCTTGAGGGCCATCGAAAAATTCCCCAATCTGGTCACCATGTTCTTCGCCCGTGCGGGAGAAAGGGGCGACGCACCGTTTTTGTGGCGCAAGAAAGAGGGCGCATGGCAGTCGCTAAGCTGGAACGCGGTGGCACAGCAGGTCGCCTCCCTCTCTGCCGCGCTCAAGGCGCAAGGGTTGAAGCCGGGCGACCCGGTGATGCTGGTCAGCGAAAATCGCCCCGAATTCTGCATCGCCGACCTGGCCATCATGGCGGCGGGGTGCATCACCGTGCCGACCTACACCACCAATACGACGCGCGATCATCAGCATATATTGACCGATAGTGGCGCGCGTGCGGTCATCGTCTCGACCGCCAAGCTGGCGCAGGTGCTGATGCCCGCCGTCGTCCGGTCGCAGGCCGACTTCATCATCGGCATGGAACCGTTGCGCGGAACGCAGGGCCAGATCGCCTGCCATATCTGGGATGAGCTGATCGCCGCCCACCCTGCCGATATCGCCACCTGCGCCGCCGCCCAGACCGCGACACGCCAGGACCAGGCCTGCATCATTTATACGAGCGGAACCGGCGGGGCGCCGCGCGGGGTGATGCAGCATCATGGCGCGATCCTGCTCAATGCCGAGGGGGCAGGCGCGGTCGTGGCGGAAGATTTCGGTTGGGGGGACGAGGTCTTCCTGTCCTTCCTGCCCCTCTCCCATGCCTATGAACATAGTGGCGGGCAATTTCTGCCGATGCTGCTGGGCGGGCAGATCTATTATTCGGAAGGGCTGGAAAAGCTCGCCAGCAATATCGAGGAAACGCGGCCGACCATCATGGTGGTCGTGCCCCGCCTGTTCGAAGTGCTGCGGGCGCGGATCATGAAGTCGATCGAGAAGCAGGGCAAATTCCCCAATTATCTGATGGCCCAGGCGTTGCGCATTGCGGCGAAGGAGCAGCATGGGCGCAAATCCCTGCTCGACCGGCCGATGAAGGCGCTGCTTGCCCGCACGCTGATCCCCAAGATCCGTGCCCGGTTCGGCGGCCGGTTGAAGGCGCTGGTGTCGGGCGGCGCCCCGCTCAATCCCGATGTCGGCCTGTTCTTCGACGCGATGGGCCTGACGCTGCTTCAGGGCTATGGCCAGACCGAAGCGGGGCCGGTGGTGAGCTGCAACCGTCCGCGCGCGGGCATCGCCATGGATACGGTCGGCCCGCCGCTGGATGGCGTGGAAGTGCGGATCGCCGAGGATGGCGAAATTCTGGTCCGGGGCGAACTGGTCATGCACGGTTATTGGCGCAATCCGACGGAAACCGCGAAGGTGCTGAAGGATGGTTGGCTCCACACCGGCGACATCGGCGAATTCGATGCCAAGGGGCGCATCCGCATCACCGACCGCAAGAAAGACCTGATCGTCAACGACAAGGGCGACAATGTCGCGCCGCAGAAGGTCGAGGGGATGTTGACGCTGCAGGCCGAGATCGGGCAGGCGATGGTCCATGGCGACCGGCGGCCCTATCTGGTCGGGCTGATCGTGCCGGATGCCGAATGGACGCTGGAATGGGCGCAGGCCAAGGGGCTGACGCTGGCGGAGGCGCGCGCCGATCCGGCCTATATGGCGGCGTTGCGCGCGGCGGTGGACCGGGTGAATAGCGACCTGTCGGTGACCGAGCGGGTTCGGCGCTTCATCCTGGCCGACGGACCGTTCACGATCGAGAATGAGGAAATGACCCCGTCGATCAAGATCCGCCGCCATGTTATCCGCAAACGCTATGCGGATCGGCTCGACGCGCTTTATAAAGGCTGAGCTGGCTCGCCGGAGGGCTGCTTCGGCCGGTCGGCATCGGCAACGCCGAAGGTCGCCCATTCCGCCGGCCCACTGGGGGAGTCGGGCAGCATCCTGGCGGTTTCGACCGTCATCCTGGTTTCGCTGTGCCGCCGGTGGATATAGGCCTTGGCAATCATATTGGCCGAAATCGGCGCAGTGATGAACAAAAACAGCGTGATCAGCAGTTCATGCGCCGACCAGCTTAGGCCATGCGTCGGGAAATAGAGCATCGAGGCCATCAGGCATCCGCCCACGCCCAGCGTGGTTGCCTTGGTCGGGCCATGCAGGCGGCTCATCAGTGATGGCAGGCGCGCCAGCCCCCAGCTTCCGATCAGCGCGAAGGCACCGCCAAGCAGAATGAGGAACGCGATGAGGATGTCGATCATGGCAGTCATTCCGGCTGGTCCATCCTATTCCACAATATCGCCGCGCAGCAGGAATTTGGTATAGGCTACGGTCCCCACGAACCCGACCATCGCCAGCAACAGCGCCGCCTCGAAATAGGTGCCGCTTTCTTCCAATATGCCAAACAGGATGATGAGCGCGATGGCATTGATGACCATCGTGTCGAGCGCCAGGATGCGGTCCGGTGCGGTTGGCCCCCGCAGCAGGCGATAGAGGTTGAGGAGCATGGCGAGCGCCACACAGCCCAGCGCGATCGACAGAGCGGTCTCTATCATCGGAAAATCTCCAGCAGGCGGCGCTCATAGCGGCTCTTGATACGCGCGATATCACTGGCTGCATCGCCTGTATCGAGGGCATGGACCAGCAGATAGCGGCCATCGGTGGAAATGTCGGTGGAGACGGTGCCGGGGGTCAGGCTGACGGTGCCCGCCAGCAAGGTAATCGCTTCGGCCGATCGCAGGTCGAGCGGAACGCTGAGCCAGCAGGACCGAAAGTCGCGATTGCGGCGGAACAGGATTAGCCGAGCCACCTCGAAATTGGCGACGACAATATCCCAGACAACGACCAGTACATAGCCGAGCAAAGGCAGCCCAAGGCGCATCTGCGGACGATCCGGCCAGAAGGGCGCAGTGTAGAGCGGCACCATGATGGCGAAGAAAAGGCCCAGCAGGAAGCCGCCCATGCTGAGGCTGTTGAGCACCAGCATCCACATGGTGACCAGCAGAAGGGTAAGGCCGGGATGCGGCAGCAGGCTCTTCATCGGACGGCTCCCGGCGCATCCGGCCCTAGGACGGCGCGGACATAAGCGGACATATCGAAAATCTGGCGGCTGGTCGCATCGGCATAGGCGGTGGCCGGTCCGGCAGCCACGGTCAGAAGGCCCAGCATAGCCAGCAGGAAAAAGGCTGGCATCGCTTCTATCGCCCGGAAAGCGGTGCGGTTCTTGGACGTCGGGGGGCACTGGCCCTGTTTCCAGAACACCGTGGTCCCGGCCCGCGCCAGTCCGACAACCGCCAGCAGGCTGGTTACGAGCACCAAGGCCCAGATGGCAATGCCAGAGGATGACGCAAGCGAGGCCTGAAGAATCAGCAATTTGCCGATGAAGCCCGAAAGCGGGGGCAACCCGGCCAGTGCCACCGCCGCCGCCAGGAACAGCAGCGCCAGTCGGCCCTGTCCGGCAAAGGCCGATGCCGGCACGATCGAATCACCCTCGGCCGGGCGCCAGCGAATGACGAGGTCGACGGTCAGGAACAGAAGGGCAGCGGACAGGGTGGTATGCGGCAGATAGTAGAGAGCGGCGCTCATCGCAGACTGATCGAACTGGGCAATGGCAACGAGTAGGGTGGCCGTCGAACCAATCAGGCCGAATGCCGCCATTTCGCGCAGGCCGCGCGCTGCGAGCAGCCCTACAAATCCGAGCAACATTGCGACCAGCGCTGCTGGCAGTAGCACCTGACCGACCCAGTCGCCAAAGATTAGCGGCACGGTGCGGATGATCGCATAGGCACCCACTTTGGTCATGATCGCAAACAGCGCCGCCACGGCAGGAGCCGTCGATCCATAGGTGCGCGGCAGCCACAGATGCAGGGGCGCAAGCGCGGCCTTGAGCGCGAAAACCGTGACCAGCAGCAACCCGCCCGCGCGCAGCAGGCCGACATCTCCGGGCGGCAAAGACGCGACCCGAACGGCCATATCGGCCATGTTGAGCGTGCCGGTGACACCATAGAGCAGGCCGAGCGCGATCAGGAACAGGGTAGAACCGATGAGGTTGACGATCACATATTGTACGCCCGCCGTCAGCCTTTGCGCGCCCTGCCCATGCAGCATTAGGCCATAGGAGGCGATCAGCAGCACTTCGAAGAAGACGAACAGGTTGAACAGATCACCAGTCAGGAATGCGCCATTGATGCCGAGCAGTTGAAACTGGAACAGGGGATGGAAATGCCAGCCCTTGCGATCAAGCCCGGTCAAGGTGGCGTGGGCCGCGACCGCCAGACCAAGCACGGCGGTCAGCAACAGCAGCATCGCCGCCAGCCGGTCCAGCACCAGTACAATGCCAAAGGGCGCTGGCCAGTCGCCCAGTGCATAGGCGGTCGGGCCTTGCCCCTGCGCCTGACCCATCAGGATGATCGCCAGCAGAACAAGCCCGGCGGCTGAACCGACAGAGAGGGCCGCGCCGATCCAGCGACGGCGTCGGCGGAACAGCAAGGTGGCGGTCCCGGCAAAGGCCGGAAGCATCAACGGGGCTGCGATCAATGCGTCGATCATGGTGCCGCCTCCGGATCGGGATGGGGCGGATCGGCCTCGATTATGCCATCGACCTGATCCGTGCCGGTTTCCAGAAAGCTGCGGAGTGACAGCACGACGGCAAGCGCGGTCATGGCAAAGGAGATGACGATGGCCGTCAGCACCAATGCCTGGGGCAGGGGGTCGGCATAGTCGGTCACGCCCTTTTCATACAGCGGCGGGTGGTTCACGGTCAGGCGGCCGATGGCGAAAAGGAAGAGGTTGATGGCATAGGACAGCATCGCAAGACCAAGCACGACTGGAAAGGTACGGCCCCGCAACGCCAGATAAATGCCGGCAGCCGTCAGCGCGGCGATGGCCGATGCGACCAGAAATTCGATGCTCATGACCGCGGCCCCCGCAACTTGGCCGGGTCGATATCCATTGGGCCATCATCCTCGACCAGCGCCTTTTCCGCCCGCTGCGAGATATGGCTGAGTTCGGCAAGGGCCAGCATGACCGCCCCGATCACCGTCATGGCGACACCAATGTCGAACAGCATCGCCGTCGCCAGTTCGAACGTCCCGACGATGGGCAGCGTGACATAGCCGAAGGCACTGGTGAACAGGGGCGCACCGAAGAACAGTGAACCAAGTCCGGTGAGCGCGGCAATGGTGACGCCCAGGCCGATCAGCATATGTTCGTCGATCCGCCGACGCTGATCGGCCCATTCAAAGCCCGACGCCATATATTGCATCAACATCGCGATGGAGACGACCAGCCCGGCGATGAAGCCGCCGCCTGGCAGATTATGCCCGCGCAGGAAGATGAAAAGGCCGATCATCGTCGCCAATGGCAAAAGAAGACGTGCGGCTACGGCGAACATCATGGGATGGCGTTCGGGTGAACGGGGCAGATCGGCCACCCATTGCCGCAGGCGCTGGCCAGACGGCCCGCGCGCCGCCGGTTGCAGCAAGGCAAAGATGGTGAGCGCGGCGATGCCCAGCACCGTGATCTCCCCGAACGTATCAAAGGCGCGGAAATCGACCAGCGTGACATTGACCACATTGGTCCCGCCACCGCCCGAATAGCTGTTTGCCCAATGATAGGCGGAGATCGGGTCATTGGGTTCGCGCGTCATCACCGCCCAGGCGGCAAGGCCGGCGGCCGTGCCCCCGGCCAGACCGATAAGACCGTCGCGCAGCCGAAGTGCATTGCTGGAAAGGCGAACCGGCTGCTTGGGCATCAGGTTGAGCGCCAGAAGCAGCAGCAGGATCGTCACCACCTCCACCGAAATCTGTGTCAGGGCGAGGTCGGGGGCCGACAGATAGACGAAGGCGAGCGAGACGACGAGGCCGACGACGCTGATATAGATCAGTGTCAGATAGCGTTGACGCTGCGCCTTCACGACCGCTGCCACTGCCGCGAGCAATAGACCCCATGCAATGATCGCAACTGGCGGTGCAGGGATGGTGGGACGGGTGCCGGGGCTGTAGCCGCCGGTCCACACGCCCAGCCCACCGACGAGGATGGCGACAAGGAACAGCAGGCCAAGCTGCCGCTGGAGCGATCCATTGTGAATGGCCTGCGTCATGTCCTTCGCGCGATCGACCAGCCAGTCCAGCGTCCGATCGAACATCCGCTTGGCATCGGGCAGCGGCAGGGCGTCCCAGGCGCGCAATAATATGCCATGCCGCCACAGCATCAGCGTTCCGATCATCACCGCCACAATGCTCATCACCAGCGCCGGAGTGACGCCGTGCCAGAGGGCGGGCTTGAATGGCGGCGCGGTGCCGCCTGTCACGACGGCTGCGGCGGACGTAATGAGGCCGGCCGTCAATGTCTGCGGAAACAGGCCGATCACTATCGCCAGCGCCACCAGCAGGGCGGAAGGTGCCCATAGCCCGAATGGCGGATCATGCGGCTGGGCAGGGTAGGAAGCGGGGCGAGGCCCGAAATAAAGATGCACGATATAGCGCAGGGAATAGGCTACCGACAGCATCGCCGCGATCACGGCGGCAAGCGGCACGATCCAGAATTGGCCAGCCCAGAGCGTGTGCCCCGCCTCCTCCAGCATCATCTCCTTTGACAGGAAACCGGCGAGTGGCGGCAGGCCCGCCATGGAGGCGGACGCGACGAGCCCAAGTGTCGCGGTGATCGGCATCAGCGTCGCCAGCCCGCCCAGCAGGCGAATGTCGCGCGTGCCGGTTTCATGATCGACAATCCCGGCGTTCATGAACAGGGCGGCCTTGAACAGGGCATGGTTGAGCAGATGGAAGACGCCGACCATTGCAGCGACGGGCGTGCCAAAGCCAAACAACATCGTCAGCAGGCCAAGATGGCTGATGGTGGAGTAAGCGAGGATCGCCTTGAGATCATGGCGGAACAGGGCAACGGCCGCACCGAGGATCATCGTGATCAGCCCCGTCGTCGTCACCAGATAGAACCACAGGTCCGTGCCCGACAGCACTGGCCAGAAGCGCGCGAGCAGGAACACCCCGGCCTTCACCATGGTCGCGCTGTGCAGATAGGCGCTGACCGGCGTGGGCGCGGCCATGGCGTGGGGCAACCAGAAGTGAAACGGGAATTGCGCCGACTTGGTGAAGCAGCCGAGCAGGATCAGGATCAGCGCCACGGGATAGAGCGTCGACGCCCGGATGATGTCGCCGCTCGCCAATATGTCGGACAGCTCGAACGATCCCGCGATCGTGCCGAGCAGCATCAGCCCGCCGATCAGCGCCAGCCCGCCGCCGCCCGTCACCGTCAGCGCCATGCGCGCGCCCTGCCGCCCCTCCGCCTTGTCGCTACGGAAACCGATCAGCAGGAAGGAGGACAGGCTGGTCAGTTCCCAGAAGATAAGCAGCAGCAAGATGTTGCCCGACAGGGCGATGCCCAGCATGGCCCCCTGGAACAGCAATAGCATCGCCAGGAACCGACCCATGGCGTCGCCCGCTGCCAGATAGAAGCGGGCATAGAGAATGATGAGAAGCCCGATGCCGAGGATCAGGCCGGCAAAAAGAAATCCCAGCGCATCGAGGCGCAGGCTGATCTCCAGCCCCAATATCGGCACCCAGTCCATGTGCCATTCCACCACGCCGCCGCGCAATATGAACGGGGCGACCCTCGCCAGCAGGACAAGCCCGGCCATGGCGGGGAGCAAGGCGATCGCAGCCAGACCATTTCGGCTCGCCCTGCCCATGATCGACAGCAACAAGGTGCCGACGAATGGCAGGAGGCAAAGCGGGACCAAAAACAAACTCTTCTCCGGGTCGATACCCTCAGGACACGAGGATGGCAGGCCTATCAGTGGATGATGACCGTCTTTCCCATTCCCACGCGAGGACGCAACCCTAAACCGACACAATCCGCGCAGATCTAACGATCATACGGTGCCGGGTTGCCTTTACAGAGCGTGTATCAAGCAAGCGATACAACCACGGGACAATCCCGTGGCGATCACGGACGCTAGGCCTGTTTTTAGCTGCCGTTCGGGCCAGGACCGCCGGCCCCGCCTGTACCACCCATGCCACCGGCGCCGACCGCGCCGATATTGCCGAAAATCTCGTCAAACAGGCTGCGGTTGCGGCCAAGCGTCGGGGTCTTGTCCCCTGATGGCGAAATATTGGCCACCTGCTCCAGTCCGATGCGATCAACCGCCGCGACATTGCCAGCGGGGTCGAAGCGAACGCGCAGCACGGTCTGATCGACGGGCTTGGGATTGGAGAAGGCCAGTGCGCGCATGCTGCGCGAAATATAATACCATTCCTGCTCGCCGAACTGCGACGTGAAGGTCGGCCGCCCCAATGTGCCTTCGACCGAAGCGCGATTGTCGATGCCTGGCTGGACTGAATCGACCAGCAGCTTGTCGACCTGATAGCCCTGATGGGTGCGAACGCGGGTGCAACCCGATGCGCCCAGCACGAGCGCGCCAAGGCCTATGGCGAGCAGGATGCGCCCCTGTGCGGAATGACGGCTGAACGGACGCATCGACTTCTCCTGCGGGGGCGGACCCGCGAACCCAAGAAACATGACGCCGCCATTGCATTGGGCGACGCAGCGATCAATATGGAAATGCGCCGCCCCCGGCAAGGGGCGCGAAATATGGGGCAACGCGCGCCGCCCGCCCATCCACCATGAAAAGACGTTGCCGCATGTCCACCGCCTCCCCTTCTTTCCTGCAACGACTGTTCGGGCGCACCGACCCCAAGGATAGTCTGATGCCGCTCTATCATGCGATCGTCGCGGAAGGGCGCCAGCCGCACTGGTATCTGGACGGGGCCGTGCCCGACACGCTGGATGGCCGGTTCGACATGATCGTCGCGATTTTGAGCCAGGTGCTGGTCCGGCTGCAGGAACAGGACGCCACGCAAGAAAGCGTCTGGCTGACCGAAGTGTTCGTCGACGATATGGATGGGCAGTTGCGCCAGGAAGGCATTGGCGATGTCGTTGTCGGCAAGCATGTCGGACGGATGATGAGCGCGCTGGGCGGGCGGATCAGCGCCTATCGCACGGCGCTGGCGGGCGAAGCGGATTTGCGCGAGGCGCTGGTGCGCAACCTGTATCGCGGTGTGGCCGTGTCGGACGCGGCGCTCACCCATGTCGAAGGCGCGCTGCGGGCGCGCTGGACGCGGCTGGGCAGCCTGTCGCGCGATGCTTTGCTGGCAGGAGGTATCGGATGACCCCTGTCCCCACGCCTGAATTTTCGCGCCCGATCAAGGTCGATCAGATTGGTCGGCTCGCGGGCAGCCTGCATATCGCGGCCAAGGCCGACGAGCGCATGGCCTTAATGCGCCGTTTCGGCCTGCTCGCACTCGACCGGCTGGAAGCCGATTACGGACTTGGCGAAGACAATGGCGCGATCGTCGCGCGCGGGCGGATTCGCGCCACGCTGTCGCAACCCTGCGTCGCGACCGGCCTGCCCGTGCCGGAACAGATCGACAGCGATTTCCTGCTGCGATTCATCGTCGAAGGGACCGATGTGGTCGATAGCGACGAACTGGAACTGGATGTCGAGGATTGCGACACGATCGGCTATGACGGCCAGGTCATCGACATGGGCGAGGCCGTCGCCGAAACCATGGCATTGGTCATGGCCCCCTACCCCCGCTCGCCCGATGCCGACGCCTATCTCAAGGAGGTCGGCGTGTTGAACGAGGATCAGACCGGGCCTTTCGCGGCCCTGCTGGCGCTCAAGAACCAGACATAGATGCGGCGCAATTTCGTTTCTCTTTTGTTCTGATTATGCCATAGAATTAGGCCATGGACCCCGTGCCGCCACCGCTGCGCAAGATCATCCATATCGACATGGATGCTTTCTATGCGTCGGTGGAACAGCGCGATGACCCTGCGCTCCGCGGCCAGCCGATCGCCGTGGGCGGCGGCGGTCCGCGTGGCGTGGTGGCGACGGCCAGCTATGAAGCACGCACTTTCGGGGTCAAATCGGCCATGCCCGGCGCACGGGCACGGCGGCTTTGTCCAGGTCTGATCTTCGTTACGCCACGGTTCGATGCCTATCGGGCGGCATCCACCCATATTCGCGAGATTTTCAGTCGCTATACCGAGATCGTCCAGCCGCTCTCGCTTGATGAAGCCTATCTGGACGTGACGGTGAACAAGCCGGGCATCGCGTCGGCAACGCAGGTGGCCGAAGAGATACGGCATCTGATTCGCGCGGAAACGGGCCTTACGGCCTCGGCCGGCGTGTCCTACAATAAGCTGATCGCCAAGCTGGCATCGGATCAGAACAAACCCGATGGCGTCTGCGTGGTGCGACCCAGCGAAGGCCCGGCCTTCATCGCGGCGATGCCGGTACGGCGCCTCCACGGCATAGGGCCAGTGACAGCGCGGCGGATGCATGAGTTGGGGATCGAGACGGGGGCGGACCTGCGCGCGCGCGACCTGCGCTTTCTCCAGGCGCATTTCGGCAGTGCGGCAGACTATTATTATCGCGCGGCGCGGGGCGAGGATGACCGGCCGGTGCGCGACCGCGAAGGGCGCAAGTCCGTCAGCGTGGAGGACACATTTTTCGACGACCTGACCGATCAGGCCGCGCTGGTGACGGAGATAGACCGGATCGCCGCAAGTCTGTGGACCCGGATCGAAAAGGCGCAGGCCTGGGGCCGGACGGTGGTGCTCAAGGTGAAGTTCGCCGATTTCCGCATCATCACCCGTTCACGCAGCTTCACCGCGCCGGTGCGATCACCAGACCTGCTGGCGCAGACTGCGCGGGAATTGCTGCTGGCGCAATTGCCCCTGCGCATGGGCGCCCGATTATTGGGGCTTGGCGTGCATAATCTGGAAGCGGAGGAAGCGGCCGAACAGGGCGAACAACTCGCCCTGTCGCTATAAGACCGGGTTAGAAGGGCAACCAGTTCCGCTTTTCGCTGAACTTCATATAGCCCGCATTGACGCCCAAGCGATAGCCGACGCCCAGCCGGATCGGGATCAGCACGACATTGCCCCAGCGCAGGTAGCTGGCGGTGAAGCCCCCTACCAGGTAGGCGGTGCCCTCCGCCGCAGGAAAGCGATGATAGAGATCCTGCGTGTCGTAGAGATTATAGACCAGGACGAACGTATTGGCGGCATTGCCGCCCACGTCGAAACCGATGGACGGGCCGGTCCAATAGACCTCGCGCTTGCCTTCGACCTTATGGTTCAACGTGCCGGAACCGTAGCGCAGGCCAACAACGAAGGCGCCCGATGCCTCCCGCCCGGCGATATAGGCGTTGGGACGCCCCTGATCCTTCAGCACTTTTTCGATCAGGCCCGCCAGCCCTTCGGCCCCCTTGCCAAATACGCCCTCGGCCGCCCCGATGAGGTCATCTTCCTGATAGGATATGGACGAATCAGGGGCTGCAGGAGGCGAATTGGCGGTTACCGGCGCGCCGGTTGCGGTCGCAGGCGCTTCAATCGCGGGCGGGCCATCATAAATGCTGGAATCGACGCCGGGGGCCGTTGGCGCACTATTGGCTGGAGGCGGCGGCGCGAGGTCGGCATCAATGGCGGTATTGGGGTCGATCGTGCGAACCTGCGCCTGTGCCGTCACTGGTGCCAGCGCCAGTCCCGTCAGCGCAATGGCCCAACTCGCCGTCCGCGCAACATGGGCGGTCATATGCCCCATTTTGCTATTCATGCCCATTGCTCCCCGAAAAACTGCGCTCAACCTTTTTTCCGGTTATCGGCTTTCAAGCTGAAAGGCCAATGAACGAAAGTCAATCCGAGTCGATTCTGCGCCGGAACGAATGAACATGGCGGCTCAGCCTGCAAAATAGCTGTGATAGACCCGTTGCCATGCAGGAAGGCCATCGCTATAGCCCCTCCCCAGCCATTGTCCGCCTACCCGGCAGACAATTCGTGCGGAGACGTGGGTGAGTGGCTGAAACCAGCGGTTTGCTAAACCGTCGAGCCCTGAATGGGGCTCCCCGGGTTCGAATCCCGGCGTCTCCGCCAATATTCTTTCGACATGATGTTGTCTGAGTCGGCTGACGACTATTCCCTTGGAATAGTCGCGCGTTGCCCTACCGCTCGCGTGTGGCGCTGAAGGTGACTTTGGGGTGGCGTTCCTGCTGATAGCCAATGTCCCAGGCGCTTTTGGCCATGAAGACGAGATTGTCGTCGCGGTCCTTGGCCATGTTGGCACTGTTGTAGGAGACCATCTCCTTGATCGCCGCGTCGTCGCCGCCGATCCAGCGAGCGGTGTCGAAGGGCGAGGGCTCCAGCACGGCGGCGACCTTATATTCGGCATCGAGGCGGGAAATCAGCACTTCGAGCTGGAGCTGGCCGACGACGCCGACGATCCACTGGCTGCCGATTTCTGGATAGAAGACCTGGATCACCCCCTCTTCGGACAGGTCGTCCAGCGCCTTGCGCAATTGCTTGGTCTTGGTCGGGTCTTTCAATTGTACGCGGCGCAATATTTCGGGCGCGAAATTGGGCAGGCCGGTGAAGCGCAGGCCCGGCTTCTCTGACAGCGTATCGCCGACGCGCAGCGCGCCATGATTGGGGATGCCGATGATGTCGCCGGGGAAAGCCTCATCCGCCAGTTCGCGATCCTGCGCGAAGAAGAGGATGGGCGAATGGACGGCGAGCGGCTTGCCGGAGCCTGACGGCGTCAGCTTCATGCCGCGCCGGAACTTGCCCGACACGAGCCGCATGAAGGCGATGCGGTCGCGATGCTGCGGGTCCATATTGGCCTGCACCTTGAAGATGAAGCCGGTGACTTCGCTGGCGTCGGGGTCGACCGCGGCAGGTTCGGCCGGTTGCGCGCGCGGCGGCGGCGCATGGGCGGCGAGCGCGTCGATCAATTCGGTAACGCCGAACAATTTGAGCGCCGATCCGAAATAGACCGGGGTCAGGTCGCCCTGCCGATAGCGGTCGAGATCGAAGCTGGCATAGCCGCCCTGCGACAGCTCCGCTTCCTCGCGCAGCCGTTCGAGCGCGCGGGGGGAGAGGAATTCGGCGAGTTTGGGGTCGTCCAGGCCGGTGAATTGATGGCGGGTGCCGTCAAATTCCTTGGACGGGCCGGTCGGCTGCATCAGGCGGTTGGTGGCGAAGTCGTATATTCCTTCGAACTCGCCGCCCATGCCGACGGGCCAACTCATCGGGCAGACGTCGAGCTGCAATTGGTCGGCAACCTCGTCGAGCAGGCCGAAGGTTTCGCGCCCTTCCCGGTCCACTTTGTTGACGAAGGTGATGATGGGCAGGTTGCGCAGGCGGCACACCTCGAACAATTTGCGGGTCTGCGGCTCGATGCCCTTGGCCGCGTCGATCACCATGACGGCGCTGTCGACGGCGGTCAGGGTGCGATAGGTATCTTCGGAGAAATCCTCATGCCCCGGCGTGTCGAGCAGGTTGAAGGTGATGGTTTCGCCATCGCGCGTCCGCTCGAACGTCATGACCGAGGAGGTGACGGAAATGCCGCGCTGCTGCTCGATCTTCATCCAGTCCGACCGGGCGCGGCGGTTCGCCCCGCGCGCCTTGACCTCGCCCGCCAGATGGATCGCGCCGCCCTCCAGCAGCAGCTTTTCCGTCAGCGTGGTCTTGCCGGCGTCAGGGTGGGAAATGATCGCGAAGGTGCGGCGGGATGGGATGGTCATGTCTTGCGGCTCTTGAAAACATCCGTTCGCCCTGAGCTTGTCGAAGGGCTGCACTTCTCCTTGCGAAGAAAAGACAGGGCTTCGACAGGCTCAGCCCGAACGGAATTCTTTGAAGGCCGCCCGTTACACGTCCACAAGGCTGACGTCCATGCGGAAGCTGCGGGCGTCGCCGGGGGGGAGCGCCATGATGCCTTGCTTGTCCCAGACGTCGCCTTCGAACCCGACCAGGTCCGCCATCCCGGCCCAGGGTTCGACGCACAGATAATGGGCACCGGGCTTTTGCCACAGGCCAAGCCAGGGCGTGTCGGGAAAGTCGATCCGCAGCCGGGGTTGGCCGGGCACGCCCCACAGGAGCGATCGGCTGGCGAGATCATCCCAGATCAGCGCGTCACCCGCGAACATATCATGGGCGGGGGCGAGGCTGTCGCCCTCGACCGGGGAGGGCGCGTGTTCGTGGGCGATGAGGCCGGGTTCGTCGCCGACCTTGCGGATCGACGCGGGTTCGGGATGTTCAAAGACGATGCGATGCTCCTCGACGCTGCCGCCATAAGGGAGCGGCCAGGCAAAGGCGGGGTGATAGCCAAAGGCGAAGGGCATGACCGTGTCGCCCCGATTGGCGACGGTGGCGGTCATGTGCAGCGTCGCGTCGGTCAGCGCGAACGCCATGTCGAGGCGGAAGTCGAAGGGATAGATGGCGCGGCTGGCGTCGTCCGCCTCCAGCCGGAACAGTGCGCTGTCGTCGCTCTGGTCCACGACCGCGAAGGCGCTGCGGCGGGCAAAGCCATGTTGCGGCATGGGATTGGCCTGCCCATCGAGCCGATAGACATCGCCGCGCGAACGGCCGACGAAGGGGAAGAGCAGCGGCGCATGGCCGGTCCACCAGCGCGGGTCGGCATCAGTCATCAGGTCGCGGCCTTGCGCGTCCCGAAGCGACCAGAGTTCGGCCCCGAGCGGGTTGATGGTGGCGGACAGGATAGGCGAGGCGATGGAGATGAAGGCGTCGGACAAGGGCGGCTCCTGGACTGTCCCGCCCCCCATAGCGTCGCGGCATGGGCCTGTCTGCCCCGGCAATCGTTTCGTCTGGGAACTGAAACCCCTGGTCGCTGGTTTGGCGATCGGGAGAAATATCATGAAATCATTTATCGCTGCTGCCACCCTGTCCCTGCTGCTGTCGGGGACCGCGCTGGCGCAGGACAAGGACAAGCCAAGGGACGATACGCTGGACCGGGCGGGCGAGATCGCGCGCCAGCCGGTGCGCGACATCGGTCTGGAAAAAGAGGATATTCCGACAGTCCTGCTCAAGGCGGTGGACAATCCCTATGCGGCTCCGCCGTCGCGCACCTGCACCGGACTCAATCGCAGTCTTGGCGAACTCAACGCGGTGCTGGGCGATGATTTCGTCGTCGGCAAGGAGGCGAATGAGAATCGGACGGGCAAGATCGCATCGGCCGTTGGCAAGACCGTGGTCAATTCGCTGATCCCGTTCCGCGGGCTGGTGCGTGAGATCAGCGGCGCGGCGCCGGCCGAGCGGCGCTTGCAGGCGGCGGTGACGGCGGGAATCGCACGGCGCGGCTATCTGCGCGGGCTGGCGGCGGCCAAGGGCTGCAAGATCGCCCCGATCGCGCCGCCAGTGGTGGCAAAGCCGAAGAAAGACGACGATAAGAAATAAGCATGGTTTCGTCATTGCGAGCGTAGCGAAGCAATCCATCATAGTGCCGATGGATTGCTTCGCTACGCTCGCAATGACGATGCGACTTTAGGTCAGTCGGCGCTAACTCCGCTCTGCCTCGTTTCTCGACTGCGCTCGAAACGAACGGGGTGGTGTGACTTACCCCCGCAGGACGCCGCCCAGCTTCTGGGCGGCTTTCACGATCGCAGCGCTGATCGCGTCGAGATCGTCCTGGGTGAAGCTCTTGTCGCCGGGCTGGAGCGTGACTTCGATGGCCAGGCTCTTATGGCCCTCCTCGACGCCCGGTCCGGTAAAGACGTCGAACAGGCGCGCGTCGACGATCGCCTTTTTGTCCGCGCCCTTGACCGCGCGGACCAGCGCGTCGGCTTCCTGCTGCTCCGGCACGACGAAGGCGAAGTCGCGCTTCACCGCCTGGAGCGCGGGCGGCGCGTAGGGCGCGCGCATGAACCCCGATTTGCGCTTGCCCGGAATGGCATCGAGGAAGATTTCGCCCGCAACTACCGTGCCGCTGAGACCAAATTGCTTGGCGAGGGCTGGGTGCAGCACGCCATATTCGGCGAGAACCACCTTGGGGCCAAGGCGCAGCGTGCCTGACTGGCCGGGATGATAGGCGCCCGAAGCCTCCCCGAAATTCTGCAGATTGGCGACCGGCGCGCCCGCCGCCGCGAGCAGGGCGACGACTTCGCCCTTCGCGTCGTAGGCGGAGAAAGCCTGCGCCTTGCCGGCCTGCCAGCCGCGCGGGGACTGATCGCCGGCCAACACGAAGCCCACGGTCGCGCGCTCGCCCTGCTTGAAATAGCGTCGGCCAAGCTCGAACAAGCGCACCGAAGACGCACCGCGATCCATGTTCCGGCGGGTTGCCGAGAGCAGGCCGGGCAGCAGCGAGGGGCGCATGACTTTCAGATCTTCGGAGATCGGGTTGGCCAGCACCCAGTCGCCGCCGCCGACCGATGCGGCTTCCTTTTCGGAGAGGAAGGACCAGTTGATCGCTTCGGACAGGCCGCGCGCAGCCGCCGTGCGGCGCACGCGGCGTTCGACCAGTTGTTCGGGTGTGGCGGTGGGGCGGGCGACGCCCGGCGCACGCGGCAGCGGGGTGGAGGGGACATGGTCCAGCCCCACGATGCGCACCACTTCCTCGACCAGATCGGGCCAGCCATCGACGTCGCGCCGCCAACTCGGCACGGTGACGGCCCAATGGCCGGGCAGGCTGACGGGCATACCGTCCTGATAGTCGAAGCTCGCCGCTTCGCCGGTGACGGTGAAGCCCAGATTGGTCAGGATGCGCTTCTGTTCGTCGGCGGGGACATCGACACCGGCCAGCGCCAGGCACTGGTCGGGATCATAGTCGATGATCTTGGGGGTGAGCGGCGGGCTGCCCCTGCGAGTTGGTTCGCTGGCGGTGCCGCCGCACAGATGGATGACCAGGCTGGTGGCGATCGACAGGCCATCGTCGAGGAAGGCGGGATCAACCCCGCGCTCAAACCGCCCGCGCGCGTCGGAGGTGAGGGTCAGTTTCTGCCCCGTCATCGCGATCCGTTCGGGCGTGAAATAGGCGCATTCGATCAGCACATCGGTGGTGCTGTCCTGCGCGCCCGAATGTTCGCCGCCCATGATACCGCCAATGTCGTGGACTTGACCGTCAAAGAAAATCGGCTCGTCGCCGTCCATGCCACCGATGTTGCGGGTCTCTCCGGTATCGGCGATGACGGTCATCGTATCGTCAATGGTATAGGTCTTGCCGTTGAGCGCCAATACATGTTCGCCGGGCTTGCCCTTGCGTACCACCAACCCGCCGTTCAGGCGCGCCACGTCATAGACGTGGAGCGGTCGGCCAAGGTCGATCATGATATAGTTGGTGATGTCGACCAAAGTGCTGATCGGCTTCTGCCCGATGGCCTTCAGCCGCTTGGCTATCCAGTCAGGCGACTGACCGTTGGTCACCCCGCGCACGGTGCGCGCGAAGAGAGCTGGACAGCCATCGGTATCTTCAATTTTTACTTCCGGGCCGGGGCCGACGCCGGCGATCGGCGGCACGATCAGCGCGTTGAGCGTGCCGAGGCCAGCGGCGGCAAGGTCGCGGGCGATGCCGCGCACGCCCATGCAATCCTGGCGATTGGGAGTGATCGACACGTCGATGACAGGGTCGTTGAGGCCCGCCCAGTCGGCATAGGCCTGACCCACCGGTGCGTCGCCGGGCAGTTCGATGATGCCGTCATGATCGTCGCCCAGTTCCAGCTCGCGCGAGGAACACATCATGCCGTTGGAATCGACGCCGCGAATCGCGGTCTTTTTCAGCACCATGCCATTGGATGGCACGACCGCGCCCTCCGCCCCGAACACGCCGACCAGCCCCGCGCGCGCATTGGGCGCGCCGCACACGACCTGCAGCGGGGTGCCGTCGCCCTGATCGACCGTCAGCACCTGCAGCTTGTCGGCCTGCGGATGGGGATCGGCGGTCAGCACGCGCGCGATCTTGAACGCGGCGAGCTTTTCGGCGGGGTTGTCGACGCCGTCCACCTCCAGGCCAATGGCGTTGAGCTTCTTGAGGATCGTCGCCAGGTCGGCATCGGTGGCGAGATGCGTCTTGAGCCAGCTGAGCGTGAACTTCATGCGCCGACTCCTCCGCTGAGCGTGGGCACGTCCAGCGCGGAGAAGCCATAATGTTTGAGCCAGCGCAGATCGCCGTCGAAGAAGGCACGCAAGTCGTTCATCCCATATTTGAGCATCGCCAGCCGGTCGACCCCGGTGCCAAAGGCAAAGCCCTGCCACTCGTCGGGGTCGAGGCCGCAGCTTTCGATCACGCGGCGATTGACCATGCCGCTACCCAGCACTTCGAGCCAGCCGCCATCGGGCGCATCGCCGTCGCCGCCGATGACGCGCTGCCCGTTGGTGAGCGTATAGCCGACATCGACCTCGACCGAGGGTTCGGTGAAGGGGAAATAGCTGGGGCGCAGGCGCAGGACTATGTCTTCGCGTTCGAAGAAGGCCTTGAGGAAGGTTTCCAGCGTCCATTTGAGATGGCGGAGCGTGATGCCCTTGTCGATCACTAGCCCTTCGATCTGGTGAAACATCGGCGTGTGGGTGGCGTCGCTATCGCTGCGATAGACGCGGCCGGGCGCGATGATGCGGATCGGCGGGGGCGTCGTCATCATCGTGCGGATCTGGACCGGCGAGGTGTGGGTGCGCAGCAGCATCCGCTTCTGCCCCTCCTCATCGGGGAAATAGAAAGTGTCGTGCATCGCCCGCGCGGGATGGGTTTCGGGAATGTTGAGCGCAGTGAAATTATGCCAGTCGTCCTCAATCTCCGGCCCGGTGGCGACCGAGAAGCCTAAGTCCGCGAAGATTTCGGCCAGTTCGTCCATGACTTGGCTGACCGGGTGGACGCTGCCCTGCGGGGCCGGATCGGCGGGCAGGGTCATGTCGATCTTTTCCGACGCCAGGCGCGCGTCGAGCGCGGCGCTTTCGAGCGCTGCCTTGCGCGCGGCGATGGCGGCGGTGACGGATTCGCGCAGATCCTGAATCGGCGGGCCTTGTTCCAGCCGCTCCTGTGGCGACATCGGCCCCAGCGTCTTGAGCAGGCCGGTGATGACCCCATTCTTGCCCAACGCCCCCACCCGCAACGCCTCCACCGCGTCCGGCGTGTCGGCGGCGTCGATGTCGGCGATCAGCCCGGCTTTCAATGCGCTAATGTCTGTCATCTACTGTCTTTCCTGCGCGCGGCTCTTCAATCTCGGCGTCATCCTGACGAAAGTCAGGATCCATTAGCTCCGCCTAGGAATGGAAAACAGGCCTTGCGTCAATGGATGCTGAAACAAGTTCAGCATGACGGGGTGGTTTTTCAACGGTTGCGGCTACGCCCGTGCCCCCAACAACGCACCGCCGAAGCCGATGAACATGACGCCGGTCGCGCGGTTGAAGAGGCGCTGGCGGTTGGCGGGCGCGAGCCAGCGGGCTAGGCGCAGGCCGCCGAGCGCATAGACGCTGTACCAGAAGCTTTCGATCACCACGAAGGTCAGCACCAGGATGGCGAGCTGGACGCCGAAGGGGCGGTCGGTGTCGATGAACTGGGGGAAGAGCGCGGCGGCGAAGATGATGAGCTTGGGATTGGAGAGGCCGGTCAAAAGGCCGGTGGCGAAGAGGGCGTGATGCGAACGGGCGGGTGCGGCGACGGCGGCTGCGCCGACCGGCGCGCGCCAGGCCTTGATCCCCAGCCAGACGAGATAGGCGACGCCGGCATAGCGCAACACATCGAACAGGCGGGGCGAGGTCTTGAGCAGCGCGCCAAGGCCCAGCGCCGAGGCCGCGAGGCACAGCAGTACCGCGCTCATCAGCCCCGCCATCGTCGCCATCGCCTTGCGCGGGCCGTGCTGAATGCTCTGCGTCATCACATGCAGCATGTTCGGCCCCGGCGTGGCGGAGATGAGGAAGACGGCGGTGACATAGAGCCACCAGAGATGCAGCGACATGGGGTGGTCCTTGGGATGTCCGGCCAGCTTCCCAATCCGTTCGGGCTGAGCGAAGTCGAAGCCCCCGCCTGAGCGAAGCGAAGGCACCTCACTCCGTTCGGTGATGCCCTTCGACTTCGCTCAGGGCGAACGGGGAGGTGGAAGTTGCAACAAACAAAAAGGGCGCCGGAAGCATCTGCCCCGGCGCCCTTTTGACGATCTTGCGACCGATCGACCTTAGGCTGCGGGCAGGGCAGCCTTGGCCTGGGCGATGATGGCGCTGAACGCCTCGCCTTCGTGCATCGCGATGTCGGCCAGAACCTTGCGGTCCAGCTGCACACCGGCGAGCTTCAAGCCATGCATGAACTGCGAATAGGTCAGGCCTTCAGCGCGGACACCCGCGTTGATGCGCTGAATCCACAGGCCACGGAAGCTGCGCTTCTTGACCTTGCGATCGCGGTAAGCGTACTGGCCAGCCTTTTCGACGGCCTGACGGGCGATACGGATGGTATTCTTGCGACGGCCATAATAGCCCTTCGCCTGTACCAGAAGCCGCTTATGCTTGGCGCGGGTGGTTACACCCCGTTTTACGCGTGCCATATGTCCCTAATCCTTACTTGAGGCCGTAGGGCGCCCAGAGGCGGACGTGAGCCACGTCGGCATCGGACAGCACGGAAGTACCACGGTTCTGGCGAATATATTTGGCGTTGTGGCTGATCAGACGGTGACGCTTGCCAGCGACGCCGTGCTTGACCTTGCCGGAAGCGGTGAACTTGAAGCGCTTCTTCACACCGCTCTTGGTCTTGAGCTTGGGCATTTTCGTCTCCTTTGCGTAGCGCGACGATTACAGACAGCCCCGGCAGCCCTAGTTAGCCGGGCGGTCCCACTGAATATCGCGAAGGGCGCGCCATAAGGGGCAGCCGGGGAAAAGGCAAGCGATTCGCGTTTTGGGGGGCGCGGGAGCCATTTGACGGGCTGGGGCGTTGAGCGCGCGATGGTCGATGGTGAGTCCGAAATAGCTAAGCGGCCGGCGGCCGTGCGTCATCATGCGACGCGCGCGCGCGAGCGGTGGCGCAGATTGCCGCTGCCGGTGAAGATCCTACTTGGCATCCTGGGCTTCCTCTTTGCGATCTGGCTGATCCTGTTCATCACCAAGGGGCGATTCCTCAAACGGCCGTTCGAGCAAATCGTCAGCAGCCAATTGGAGCGCGACGTGCGCGTGGGGGGCGATTTCCAGCTCTATTTCGCGCCCTTCTCCATCAAGCTGCTCGCCGAAAAGGCGCGCATCGCCAACCTGCCCTGGGCGAGCCAGCCCGACCTGTTCCGCGCCGACCTGATCGATGCGCGGATCACGCCGTTCAGCCTGATCTTCGGCGACCGGGCGCGTCTGTCGTGGCTGGAACTGCGCAACGGCGCGGTCGACCTGGAATGGTCGCGCGACCACAAGCAGAATACATGGACGCTGGGCGACCCGAACTCGGATGGCGAGCCGATGACATGGCCGCTGATCCGACAGGCGCGGCTGGCCGGTACGACGTTGCGCTATCGCGATCCACGCCTGCAGTTGAATGCCGATATCGGGTTTGAGACGGTCAGGGCGCAGGATACCCGCTTTGCCAGCGACGTGCGGCTGTCGGGCACGGGCAGCATGCGCGGCAAGCCGTTCGACCTCAAGGGCAGCCTTTTGTCCCCCAATGCCACGGTGTCGGGCGGCAAGAACAGCCTGATGCTGCGCGCCAAGGCCGGCGCGACGGTGGTGGATGTCACCGGCACGCTGCGCGGCGCGACCGAATTGGAAGGCAGCGACCTGCAACTGGTGACGCGCGGGCCGAACCTCAGCTTACTTTTCGATTTCCTGGGTGCCGCGATCCCCGATACGCGCCGTTATCGCTTTACCTCGGCGCTGACCAAGGTCGGCGACGAATGGCGCTTCACCCGGTTGAAGGGGCGGTTCGGCGATAGCGACCTGACCGGGCGCTTCACTGCATCGCTGCCCAATGATCGGCTGCTGCTGACGGCGGACCTGGCGACCCAGACGCTCGACATCATCGATGTCGCGCCCTTCTTCGGCTATGACCCGGCCAAGATCGAGCAGCAGGGCGCGGCGGGCGCGATCGAGACGGTGCAGGGCACGCCCCGCGTCCTGCCCGATACGCCGTTGCGGGTCGAAGCGATCCGCAATTTCGATGCGAAGGTCGCATATAAGGTCAAGCGGGTGCGGGCGGACTATGTCCCCATTTCCGATATCGACCTGTCGCTGAAGCTGGATCGCAGCGTGTTGACGCTGTCGCCGCTGACCTTCGCCATGTCGGGTGGACAGGTCGCGTCGGATATCGAGATCAATGCGCGCGGCGCGCCAGTGCGGACGACTTACGATATTCGGTTGGCCCCGACGCCGATGGGCACGCTGCTGGCGCGCTGGGGCGTGGAGCAATCGGGCACCACCGGCACGATCAAGGGCCGGATACAGATGACCGGCCTTGGCGATACGCTGCATGATTCGCTCGCGACATCGAACGGACGGATCGCGGTGATATTGCCAGCTGGCACGATGTGGGCGCGCAATGTGCAATTGTCGGAACTCGACATCGGCACTTTTGCGACCAAGATGTTCGCGGGAAAGCTCAAGGAGCCGGTCCAGATTAATTGCGGCCTGATCGCCTTCACCGTGCGCAATGGCGTGGCGGCGGCGGACCCGATCCTCATCGACACCAAAAAGAATGTGATGATCGGGCGGGGTGGCTTTTCGTTCCGCAACGAGCGGCTGGACATCGCCTTCCGCGCGGACAGTAAGAAGATTAGCCTGTTTTCCGGCCAGTCGCCGATCGGCATCAACGGCTATTTCGCCAAGCCCGGCATGGCAGTCGTCAGCCCCGAACTGATGGCGCGCGGCGGGGCGGCGTTGGGATTGGCCGTGGTCGGCACGCCGCTGGCGGCGGTGCTGGCCTTTGCCGATGTGGGCGATGCCAAGGGCGCGGCCTGTGGCCCGATCCTGTCCGGCGCCAATGCGGTGGCGCAGCGCACCAAGCGCGGCAATCCCCGCGACGATGTCGGCCAGGGCACGACCGCGAAGGACGAAAAGGGCAAGGGCAGCAAGAGCGAGCAGCAGAGCCAGAAGAAGAAGTTTCTGGGGATTTTCTAAGCGGGCGAGAGCGGGATAACTTGACATCGAATCGTCATTGCGAGCGCAGCGAAGCAATCCATTGTGGTGCCGATGGATTGCTTCGCTG
>NZ_JAZDXA010000039.1:0-51013 GCF_040170545.1 Sphingobium sp. MK2 | reverse complement strand
CCCCATCGACTTCGAAACACAAGCTGGTGTAGCTTGAATGAGCCTATCTTGGTGTCCGCCAAACCGGCAGCAGGCCATCAGGACCGATGCAACGTCATCCATGGTGATTTGATCGACTGCCATAGGCAGTAGGGGCTTTGCATAGGTATCGATCGTCGACCGCCACTGCTTGCGGTGCTTTTCATTTTTGAAGCCGCCTTCGATGGTATCGATCAGCTCAGTCGCGACGTCTGCAAACGTCGTGATACGAACCGCCGTCGGTCGTGCCAGTTTGCGGGCCTCGGCTGGATCGCGACCGGACAGCTGGATCGTTCGAAGCTCTTCAGCAGTTTTGCGGGCTGCGGCAAGCGATACGTCTAGCGCAGATCCTAAACCGATTTCGCGCCGTTTGCCTTGTAACATGTAGATGAAGAGCCACGATTTCGTGCCGCTCTTTCGCACGCGCAGATAAAGGCCGCCGCCATCGGAGTAGACATTGGGTACGTCTAAGCTCGCAATCTTTTTGACGTTGAGCTTGTTCCGCAGGTGCATGCCAGCCTCCAGGTTCTACCTTAGGCACAGATACTGCAGGCTACAAGTCATAAAAATGGTCATAAATTCTGCAGCGATTGATCGCGATGAGCGGCGAACATGCACGATCACCAAATTCAGAATTATCTCAGCAAACGCTGGGCTTTTAGCGTTCGCCAAAGGGTGCTGGCGATCGTTGAAATATAGCAAATGGCGGAGCGGCAGGGATTCGAACCCTGGATACGCTTTTGGCGTATACTCACTTTCCAGGCGAGCGCCTTCGACCACTCGGCCACCGCTCCGCATTGCACTGGAAGTCGCGCTCCCTATCGCGGTGCGGGCGGCTAGGCAAGGGGATGCTTTACTTTCCTGCGCGGCCGCGCTCTGATTGTGGCATGATCCGTTTTTTCGCGCCCGCGCTGCTCGCTTCCCTCCTTGCCTCCACCGCCATCGCGGCTGATCCGCCGACGACGCCCGCCGCCGTCGTGGCGGCTGCGCCCGCTGATGCCTGGCGCGCCATTGCGGCCGAAGACCTGCTCGTCATGACGATCGAAGGCGGCAAGCGCGTCGTGATCCAGCTCGCCCCCGCCTTTGCGCCGCGCCATGTCGGCAATATTCGCACGCTGGCGCGGGCGCAGTGGTGGGACGGGACCAGCATCAACCGGGTGCAGGATAATTATGTCACCCAATGGGGCGACGCGACCGAGAAGAAGCCGATGCCGCCCGGCATCGTGCCCACCAGCGCGGCCGATTATGTCCGCTCGCTCGCCAATGTCCGGCTGGCGATCACGCCCTTGCCCCATCCTGATGCCTATGCGCCCGCGACCGGCTATGTCGATGGCTGGCAGATGGCGATGAACGGGGACGCCGCCTGGCTGCCCCATTGCTATGCTTCCGTCGGCGTCGGCCGCAACCTGTCGCCCGATGCAGGCACCGGCGCGGAACTCTACACCGTCATCGGCCACGCCCCGCGCCAGCTCGATCGCAACATCGCCGTCGTCGGCCGGGTGATCGATGGTATGGCGCATCTGTCCAGCCTGCCGCGCGGCAGCGGCGAGCTTGGCTTCTACACCGCGACCGAACATAAAGTCCCGATCCTTTCGGTCCGCCTCGCCAGCGACCTGGCACCCGCGGACCAGCCCCGGTTCGAGGCGATGGACGTCGCTTCGCCCAGCTTCGCCGCTTATCTGCGCCTGCGCGCCAACCGGAAGGATGATTTCTACGATCTGCCCGCGGGCGGCGTCGATATCTGCAACGCGCCGGTGCCGGTCCGCCCGGCACCCTGAAGGGAACATTCGCGGCCGCCGCCGCGCTATGTCATCCTGTAGGCAAGCGGCCCCGTCACGCGCCGCACCATCGGGAGACATAGGATGATCGTCGGCACCGTCAGGGAAATCAAGAATCACGAATATCGCGTCGGACTGACGCCCGAAAGCGTCCACGAACTCACCGCCCATGGCCATGACGTGCTGGTCGAAAGCGGGGCAGGGGAGGGGATCGGCGCGCATGACGCCCTTTATGAAAAGGCAGGCGCGCAAATCGTCGCCACAGCCGCCGATATCTTCGCCCGCGCAGAAATGATCGTGAAGGTCAAGGAGCCGCAGGCCGCCGAGCGTGCGATGCTGCGCCCCGACCAGATCCTCTACACCTATCTTCACCTCGCCCCCGATCCTGATCAGACACGCGACCTGATCGCCAGCGGCGCGATCGGCATCGCCTATGAAACCGTGACCGACGCGCATGGCGGCCTGCCGCTGCTCAAGCCGATGAGCCAGGTTGCGGGTCGCATGGCGATCCAGGCCGGCGCGACCGCGCTCGAAAAGGCGCATGGCGGGCGCGGCGTGCTGCTGGGCGGCGTGCCCGGCGTCCTGCCTGCCAAGGTCGCGGTGATCGGCGGTGGCGTCGTCGGCTTCAATGCGGCGCAGATGGCGGCGGGGCTGGGCGCGGATGTCACCATCCTCGACCGCAGCCCCGAAGTGCTGGAAAAGCTTGGTATGTATTTCGAGGCGCGGGCCAAGACGCGCTTTTCGAACCGCGCCAACCTCGCCGACTGCGTGGCCGACGCGGACCTGGTGATCGGCGCGGTGCTGATCCCCGGCGCGGCCGCGCCCAAGCTGGTCAGCGCCGATATGCTCAAGACGATGAAAAAAGGCGCAGTGCTGGTCGATGTCGCGATCGACCAGGGCGGTTGTTTCGAAACCAGCCACGCCACCACCCATGCCGACCCCACCTATATCGTCGATGGCATCGTCCATTATTGCGTCGCCAACATGCCCGGCGCGGTCGCCCGCACCAGCACCTATGCGCTCAATAACGTGACCTTGCCCCATGCGCTGCGGATTGCGGACCTCGGCTGGAAGGGCGCGCTGCGCGCCGATCCGCATCTGCGCGCCGGCCTCAACGTCGCGCAGGGCAAGCTCACCTATCGCGCCGTCGCCGACGCGCTCGACCTGCCTTATACTCCGGCCGAAGATCTGCTCGACTGACCAAGCCCGCGCCGCCTTTGTGTCCGACTTGTGTCGGACAAGGTGCGGATTTGTCGACCTTGTTCGTCTAGCCAGCCAAGGGACCTGTCCTGTCAGCCCCTTGCTCTGGTTCCGCCGAAGAGAGGCATGGTTTTACGACATGGTCGATCTAGTTTCATTCGCCGCCTTGTTTGTCCGGGGCACCGACAGCCTGGCCACCGGCCCGACGCCAGCCACAGGAGCGCGCTGATGAACGGCGATCTCATGACCTGGTTGGTGCCGCTTCTTTCCATGTTGGCCGCTGGCCTGTTCGCGGGTTTCGCGGCGGGTATTTTCGGCATTGGCGGCGGCTTCGTCGTCGTGCCTGCGCTGTTCGTCGTCCTGCCGCTGCTTGGCGGCACCCCCGAAGCGATCGCCCATGTCGCCATCGGCACGTCGGCTGCGACCATCATCGTCACCTCGATCCGCTCGCTGCTTTCCCATGCCAAGCGCGGCGCGGTGGAGTTTGAGATCCTAAAGGCCTGGGCACCCTGGATCATCCTTGGCGATGGCGTTGGCGTCCTGCTGGCAGGCCATGTCGATGGCCGAATCCTGACGATGATTTTCGCTGGTGGCGTCTTTCTCATGTCGCTCAATTTCCTGCTGCCCAAAGTCGGCGACAAGGTGATCAGCCAGGATATGCCATCGGGAATCGCCCGTGTCGGCATCGCCGGCGGGTTGGGCACTTTTTCCGCGCTGCTCGGTATTGGCGGCGGCACGATCGCGATCATGGTCATGACCCTGTGTGGTCGTTCCATCCACCGCGCCATCGCCACCGCATCGGGCGTCGGCACGCTGATCGCCATCCCCAGCGCAATCGGCTTCGCGCTCATCGGCCTCAAGGAAAGTGGCCTGCCCTGGGGATCGCTCGGCTATGTCAACGTGCCTGCCACGCTCGCCATCGCCTCCATGTCGGTACTGACCGCGCCGCTCGGCGTGGCCGTCGCCCATGCGTTGCCAGCCAAGCCGCTCAAGAAAATCTTCGGCGTCTATCTGATCGTCATCGCCTTCGTCATGTTCCGCAACGCGATCCATATCTGACCAGCGCGCCTCCCCTGTCGCCATCTCCATAACAGCCTTTGTAACTGGCGGCCTTTGCCGGTATTTGCGAGGCGGGGGACGATATGGCGCAACAGGAATCGATCAATGTGCTGGTGGTGGAGGATGACGCCGCCGCGCGCGCCAACATCGCCGCTATCCTCACCCAGGCAGGCATGGTCGTGGATCAGGCGGAGGATGGCCGCATCGGCCTGCATCGCGCGGGCAGCGGCGGCCATGACGTCATCATCCTCGACCGGATGCTGCCACACCTGACCGGCATCGACATCGTCACCCGCCTGCGCGTCGCCGGAATCGGTGCGCCGGTGCTGATGCTCTCGGCGCTCGGCCGCAGCGAACATCGGGTTGAGGGACTGGAAAGCGGTGTCGACGATTATCTCGCCAAGCCGTTCGAACCGGACGAACTGGTCGCCCGCGTCCGCGCGCTGTGGCGTCGGGCCAGTCGCTCCATCCATGATCCGGTGCTGCTGTTCGGCGACCTCGAATGTCATGTGAAGGCGCGCACCGCCTTTCGCCAAGGCCGCCACCTCGCGCTCTCGCCCAAGGAATTCGAGCTGTTCCGCTATCTGATGGATCATGCGGGTGAAGTCGTGACGCGCGAAATGCTGCTGCGCCATGTGTGGAAACTGAGCTTCGATCCGCAGACCAATGTGGTGGACGTCAATGTCGGCCGTCTGCGCCGCAAGCTGGAGGAGGGGTTTGACGGCCCGGTCCTCGAAACCGTCTGGGGCACCGGCTATCGCCTGATCGCCCCAGGTTCGTCGGGTGGCGGGTCGCCGGGTGGCTAGACCCGATCTGTTCCGCTCGGTCTTCGGCCGGGTTATGCTCTCGTCCCTGTTCGTCAGTTTG
This sequence comes from Sphingobium sp. MK2, assembly GCF_040170545.1. Taxonomy (NCBI): domain Bacteria; kingdom Pseudomonadati; phylum Pseudomonadota; class Alphaproteobacteria; order Sphingomonadales; family Sphingobiaceae; genus Sphingobium; species Sphingobium sp. MK2. The sequence continues at coordinate 46,091 of NZ_JAZDXA010000039.1, read as the reverse complement.
CTATCGACGCTGGCGTTGTTCCTGGTGGTGCGCAGCATTGTCGCGGCCGACGGGCGAGCCATGCTGGCACGTGAGGTCGATACTGATCTGGCGGGCCTTGCCGACATTCATGTCAGCAGTGGCGTGGCGGAACTGCGTGCCCGCATCACAGATCGTATGGCGGTGGAGCGGGAAGATGGCGAGCGCGGCTGGTATCTGCTGATCGATGGGACCGGACGTCGCCTGGCGGGCAATCTTGATCGCTGGCCGACCATAGCGCCCGAAGTCTCGGAGGCCCGCTTCGTCATCCTGCCGAATGGGGAAACGATGTTCGCGCGCGCAACCCGGTTGGGGGGCGACACGCGGCTGGTCGTGGGGCGCAGTAATTATCGTGGGCAGGCGCTGCTGGCCCGGCTCGCCATGGCCTTTGCCGGGGCCGGCGCGCTCATTGCGCTGCTCAGCCTTGCCGCCGGGCATTTCGCCGCGCGTCGTCTCCGCCGTCGGGTGGAGGCGGTCAACGCGGCTTTCGCTGCGGTGCGGACGGGGCGCATCACCGCGCGCGCGCCGGGGGCGGGCGATAATGATGAACTGGCCGAACTGGCTGCCAACACCAATGCGATGCTCGATCAGGTCGAACGGCTGATCGAGGCGCAGCGCGCCGTGTCGGACCAGACCGCGCATGAAATCCGCACCCCGCTGATGCATCTCGACACCCGCATCCTCAAAGCCATGCAGGGGACGCAGGACGAAGCCTTGCTGCGCACGCTTGACCAGTCGCGTGGCGAGATTCGCGGCGTCGTGCGGCTGCTCGATTCGCTGCTCGACATTGCGGGCACGCAGGCGATGCGCGGCGACCTGCGCGGCCTTGTCGACACCAATCTCAGCGACATTGCCGACAATCTGGCCGATCTCTACGGCGCGAGCGCGGAGGATTTGGGCATCGGCTTCCACGCCCGCATAGCGCCCGCCGTCACCTTGCGCGCCGACCCGATGCAGATGACGCGCCTGCTCTCCAACCTGCTCGACAATGCGTTCAAATATGTGCCGAGCGGCGGCACCGTGTCGCTTACCCTGTCGGCGGGACCGCATATCGTCGTGCAGGATGACGGACCCGGCATCCCTCCCGCCGACCGCGATCGCGTGTTCGAACGCTACGTCCGGCTCGACGGCGCACAGGGCGGGGGGCATGGCCTCGGCTTGTCGCTTGCCAGAGCGATCGCACAGCGGCATGAGCTTTCCCTTCATGTGGAGGACGCCGCGCCCGGCGCGCGTTTCGTCGTCCATCCGGAGGATGATTGATGATCAGGCTGTTGCCCGTATTGCTGCTCGGCGCTGCGCCTGCCGCGCCTGCGGCGGACATGCGGCCGGCCGATCCGGTGTTGCGGACGTTGCTGGAGGGGGAGGCGGCCCATGCCAGCGGCAACCACGCCGCCCTGCTCGACACCGTCCAGGCCTTGAAGGCGCTTGGTGCGACGCCGGCAGAAGGGCAGGAGGATCTCGCCGCCCGCTGGACTCATGAGGCGCAGGCGCATGGCACGGCCCCGTCCACGCTCGCTTTTCGCGGCCGCGCACTCGGCCCGGCCTATCGCCACGGGTCGCTGGTGCCAGGGGGCAGCATGACGATGCGGCAGCTTTTCCTGGGCGGTCAACGCGCGCAGATATCGGTTGCGCCCGCAAACGGCAGCGCGGCGGACCTGTCGGTGCGGGTGCATGGCGCGGATGGCGAAACGCTCTGCGCCAAGCCGGTCGGCGAGGCGCAGGTGGATTGTGCCTGGCTACCGATTTTCACGGATCGCTATGACATCATCATCGAAAATGGCGGCAAGGCAGCCGTCGGCTTCTACCTCATCATGCGCTGAAGGCGATCAGTCCGCGTCGGGATTACGGAAATTGAGCCGCCGCGTGACCGTATAGTCCAGCACTCCCACCAACAGATAGCTGATCCATTGTTTGATCAGCGTCAGCGGCGTGCGGCTGGCGAGATGCGCCTCCAATGTGATTGTACGGCTTCGTGCCGCTTGACAGTCGATCATCCCGCGCACTGCCGCTGCGAAGCCCGCATCCTCGATCCGCAGCATCACCTCCAGATTGACGAACAGGCTGCGCATGTCGAAATTGGCCGACCCCACGAACACGGCATCGTCGATGACGAACAGCTTCATATGCAATTTATGCGGCTCATATTCGGCGATCTCCACCCCGCGTTTGAGCAGCGGCCCGTATAAGAGCCTGGCCGCCGCGATCGTCGCACCATTGTCCGACTTGGCAGGCAGGATCAGGCGCGCGCCGTCCCGCTGTGCTGCCCGTGCGATGCGCTTGAGCATGCCCCGGCCCGGCGAAAAATAGGCCGCGACCATATCCACCCGCCGCGCCTGTTCCATGTCATGCTTGACCACCTTCGCCCAAGGGCTCAGCCGCCGTGTGGGGCCACCGACCAGCCAGCGAAAGGGGTCGGCCTGTTGCGGATGCAGGCTCGGATTCCAACCCCGGACCATGCGTCGCAAGGTGCGGAAGCGTTGCTTGCGCGTCGAGACCCAGCGCCACAATTGCCCGTACCAGCGGGTCATCACCTCGACCTGATCGCCCTCGATCACCAGCCCCAGATCACACCAGCAATCGTCCGCCGGAATGCCGAAATAGCCATCCTCGATATTGAAGCCGCCGATCATCAGCCGCAGGTCGTCGGCGATCGCCATCTTCTGATGGTTGCGGATCAGGTAGCGGGTGGAGCGCCGCGTCCCAAATCGCTCGAAATGCGCGCCCGCTTCAATAAGCGGGGTAAAGAAGCTGTCGGGCGTCTTGCTCGACCCGAAACCATCGACCATCAAGGTCACGGCGACACCGCGCCGCCGCGCCGCGACCAGCGCGTCGCGCACCAGCATGCCGCTGCCATCATCGGCAAAAATATAATAATAGAGTTTGAGGCTATGGCGCGCGCCTTCGATCAGGCCGATCAGTGCCGCGCGCAACGCCGTCCCTTGCGTGATGAGCCGCAGCCGGTTGCCCGCCAGCATGATGCTGATATCGTCCGCTTCGCTGTCCGTATCAGCCGGTGCCGGGGCCTGATCGTTGATCGCCATCCACGCCTCATGCCCCTTTGCCTCATGATTTGCCAAGGCCTTATGCCCTTTTCATTGACTCAGCCGGGCCATGCTGCTAGGCGGCGAATTCGAAATTTCCCTTCGCTGTATTCAGGAGGCCCTGTTTGGCCCGCGTCACCGTCGAAGATTGCGTCGACAAAGTTACCAACCGTTTTGACCTCGTCCTTCTCGCCGCTCAGCGCGCGCGGGAAATTTCCGGCGGGGCCGAACTGACGGTCGATCGCGACCGCGACAAGAACCCCGTCGTCGCTCTGCGCGAAATCGCGGAAGAGACGGTCTTGCCTGACGAACTGCATCACTCGCTCGTCGCGTCGCTGCAGAAGGTGCAGATCGACGATGACGACACGCCCGATGAAATCGGCTCGATCGCCCAGTCGGCGGAGGCTCTGCGCCTCACCGCCGCCGCGCCGCCGCGCAACCAGAATATCGGCGGCGACTACGACGGCTGATCGCCTTATCCGTTTGGAGAGGGAAAGAGGCTCGGCCTGCGCAAGCAGGACCGGGCCTCAACCCTTTTTGGGCCGTTTATTGTCGATTGATTGCTTTTCGATCGTTTCTGGCATCGTTAAGCTGCGCCGATGCTGCTGATCGTCGGAACCATTCGCCTGCCCGCCCAAAATCTTGGCATCGCGCGCCCTGCCATGAAACAGATGGTGGAGGCCAGTCGGGCAGAAAACGGCTGTGTCGAATATAGCTATGCCGAGGATGTCCTCGATCCGGGCCTCATTCATATCAAGGAATTATGGACCGATCAGGACGCGCTCGATCGCCATTTTGCGATGGACCATATTGCACGATGGCGGGCGGCCTGGCCGGAACTGGGGATCGGTGATCGCGACCTGCGCGTCTATGACGTTAATGAACCGCGCCGGACTTAAGGCATGTTACCCCACCGGCCGCGCGATCCGTTTGCCCTTGGTCCGGCTGGTGAGGTGGAATAGCCCGCATCGGTCGCAGCGATAGGGGCGTAGCACGATCGCCGCTCCGGCAACCACCGCCCGCGCTTCCTCTTCCGACCCATAGCGTCGCTTCCGCGCGCAGACGCTAAGCCGGGTATGTTTCATAAGGGCGGCAGCGCCCAGTCGATGCCCCCACGTCCCTGCGCTTCCAGAAACGCATTGGCCTGCGAAAAAGGCCGCGACCCCAAAAAGCCATTATGCGCCGACAGCGGGGAAGGGTGGGCGGATTTGAGAATCAGGTGGCGGCTCTGGTCGACGAAGCCCGCCTTGCGCTGGGCATAGGCCCCCCATAGCAGGAACACGACCGGCTCTTCCTTCTGCGCCACCAGCCGCACGATCGCATCGGTGAACAGCTCCCAACCCTTGCCCTGATGCGACGCCGCCCGCCCCATCTCGACCGTCAGCACGCTGTTGAGCAGCAGCACCCCCTGTCGCGCCCAATGTTCCAGAAATCCGTGTCCGGCCCGCGGAACCCTCAAGTCGCTCTCCATCTCCTTGTAGATATTGACGAGCGAGGGCGGCGTCCGCACGCCGGGCTGCACCGAAAAGCACAGACCATGCGCCTGCCCCTCGCCATGATAGGGGTCTTGCCCCAATATCACGACCTTGACCTGATCCAGCGGGGTCAAGTCGAGCGCACGGAAATACTCGCTGCCCTTGGGGAAGATGCGTTTGCCCGCCGCCTTCTCCGCCTCCAGAAAGGCCTTCAGCTCCCGCATATGCGGGGCGGCGAACTGGTCGGCCAACGCCTCGCGCCAGCTTTCATGCAATTTGACGGTTCCGCTCATGCCGCCTGATGGCCCGGCGCGCAAAGCCCTGTCAATCGCGCGCGACAGGGTAAATGCGCTTGCGCGGCCCCGTCACATCCGCAAAACAGGCGCCATGCCTTTCCATCGTCCGATCGCCCTTGCCGCCGCCTTCGGCCTGTTCCTGGCCCCGCTGCCCAGCGCCGACGCCTTCGGTCCTGTCAAATCGAGCGTGCAGCAAACCGCCGAGACTCGCCTGATCGCCCAGTTCCAGCGGTTTGCGACCCTCACCGACGGCACGGTCGGCATCACCGTGCGCAATCTTGCCAGCGGAGAAACGCTCTCGCTCAACGGCGACACGCTGTTCCCGATGGCCAGCGCCTATAAGGTCGCGGTCGCGGGCAAGATCTTCGCCATGATCGACGCCGGACAACTGGCGCTGACCGACATCGTGCCGCGTGACGTCGCCACCATGGGACCGGGCGCGCCGCTGCCGGTGGGGCAATTGCTCGACCTGATGCTGACGCAGAGCGATAATAATGCCACCGACATGCTGGTCGCCCGCGCCGGTGGCCCAACGGCGGTCAATGGCTGGGTCGCGGGGTTGGGGATCAAGGGACTGCGGGTCGACAGCAACACCGCCGACCTGCTCTATCGCGCGATGGACCTCGCGCCGCGGCCGGGCAATTTCAACCGCAATGTCGCCGCCGCGCTGGCCGCCGATCCGGCGTTGCGCACCCGCGATATACGTGACCTGCCGAATATCGCCTTCGCCCGCGATCCGCGCGACAGCGCGACGCCCACCGCCATGACCGACCTGGTCGCCGCGATCCGCACCGGCAAGGCGCTTTCGCCGGCCAGCACTCATGCCTTCATCACCATCATGGAACGCTGCCGCACCGGCAAGGCGCGCCTGCCCGGCATGTTGCCGCCCGGCACGACGATCGCGCACAAGACCGGCACGATCAACGGCACCGGCAACGATACGGGCGTTATCACCCTGCCCGATGGCCGGATGTTCGCCATCACCGTCTTCGTCATGCAGGACCATCGCGGTCGGGTAATGCGCGACCGGATCATGGCGGAGGCCGCCCGCGCCGCCTATGATTATTTCCTGTTCGCACCCGATCGCGCCACGGCCTGACGCATAGGCCTTAACAGCGATCCCGGATGGCTTTAGGCTCTTCTCTTGAGAGGATTGCCGTGACCCGTCTGACCCGTTTCCGTAATTTCTGGCCCCATTATCTGCGCGAACATGCGCGCCCCGGTACGCGCGCGCTCCATTATGCGGGGACCAGCCTTGTCGTGCTGCTGGCGGCGGCTGCGCCCTTTGCTGGCCGGTGGTGGATGGCGGCGGCGCTGCCGGTCGTCGGCTATGGCTTCGCCTGGGCGGGCCATGGCCTCATAGAGCGCAACCGGCCCGCCACCTTCCGCTATCCGCTCTGGTCGCTGCGCGCCGATTTCGTGATGTGGCAGCGGTTCCTGACCGGCCATATCGGCCGCGATCTCGCCCGCGCCGGGGTGCGCCCCGATGGCACGGTCGACCCCGAACGGCGGACGGTGGCATAGCCGCCGCTTGACCGGGCCGGACGCTCTGCCACAAGGAGCGCGATGGCTCTCACCGCATCCTTTTCGCTGCCCGATCGCGCGGCGCTGGCAACCCGTTGGCAGGCGCTCGAAGCGCGTGCCGACGCTTCCTTCTTCCTCGGCTGGACCTGGGCCGGCGCCTGGCTCGACAGCTATGCCATCCGCCCCGAATTGCTGGCCATCATGGACGATGACGGCAATGACGTCGCCCTCGCGCTGGTCGGCCACGCAATGCAACCGCGCTTGCTGGGCAGCGTCGCTACGCTCAGCCTCAACCAGTCGGGCGATCCTGCGGCCGACCGCCCCTATGTCGAATATAACGGCCTGCTGGCAGAGAAAGGCCGGGAGGCGGAAGCCGCCGCTGCCGCCGTCGAAGCGCTCACCCGCCGCCGCGACTGGCGCGCGTTGCGCCTCAGCGGCATCGCGCCCGACTCGCCGCTGCTGAACCTGCGCGCCCGCCGCAAGACCCGCGCGGACGTGTCACCCGTTTATCAGATCGATCTCGCCGCCGTGCGCGCGGCGAATGGCGATTATCTCTCGCTGCTCAGCGCCAACACCCGCAGCCAGATCCGCCGCGCGATGAAGGATCATGGCGGTCCCTTGCCCGATGTCGCGATAGCGGGCCTCAACGACATCACCCCCTGGCTGGACGATATGGCGGCGCTCAACAGCGGTCGCCATGCCGATAATGCGTGGGACGATGCGGATTTCCGCGCCTTCGTCGCCACCATCGCCGCGCGCGGCTTGCCGGGCGGGTCGGTCGAGCTGCTGCGCTTCACCGATTCCGGCGGGGTGGTTGGCCTGCTTGTCAATTTCGTCCATCGCGGCGTCGCGATGAACTATCAATCCGCCTTCGCCGAACCGAGTACCGCCAAGGACAAGCCCGGCCTGCTCTGCCATGCCGCCGCCGTGGCGCATTATGCCGCGCGCGACCTGTCGCTCTACTCGCTGCTCGCGGGCAAGGATCGCTACAAGCAGAGCCTCTCCACTTGCGAGGAGAGTCTGGAATGGTGGGTGATCGAACGGTTCAGCCCGCGCCTTGAAGCTGAAGCGCTATTGCGCCGCCTGCTTAAACGCCCAGCTTCCGCATGACGCGATAGACCAGCCGCCGCAGCCCCTGCCGTTCCGGCCGGGCGCTGACCGTACCGATGGGCAGGCCGCGCTTGCGCAGCAGCGCGTTGAAACTGTGCAACTCGCCCTCCGCCACGCTGCGTTCGGACCGCCATGTCACCGACAGGCTGATCGACACGGCCGGGCCGTTCTCGACGAAATGAGGCGCTTTCACCGGCACATGGATCGCTTCGCCCGGCGCCAGCGGAAAGGCGGTGCCGCGTGCCTTGAACCCGTCCTGCCACACCAGATTGCGATGCCCGCCGCCGTGGAAATCCTCGCTCTTTTGCGCAGGCACCAGCGCTTCGTCGCGCGCGGGAAAGACGGTCATCACCTTGGTCCCCATGATCTGGAGCAGGATATTATGCTCCGGGTCCATGTGGAACGGGGTAACGCTGCCCGGCGAGGTCAGGAAGATGAAGGCCTCGCGATGCAGCATCGGCCCGGTCGCGGCACGGACGATCGGCTCCAGATCGGCGAGCGCCGCATCCAGCAGCGCGCCATAGGCCGGATCGCGCTCGACATTCTTCAGCACCGCCCAACTGCCATTGGTCTCGATCGTGCGGATCGTCTCGCCCAGCGTTAGCCCGTTGGACGGCGTATCCTCCGGCCGCACGCCGAGCGGCAGCTTGCCCAGATTATACTCCACCGACGATGCAGGCATACGCTCGGCCAGCGTCGCCAAGGCATCGAGCGTCAGCAGGTCATGTCCGACCAAATCATGACACAGCCGGGCTGGCTGGTCGGGATAGGCGGCGGCAAAGGTCGCGCGCGCAGTGTCGGGGAAGGTCGCGACCCTGGCGGCCGCGATCGGGCTATGGGCGGTCATCCCTGTCCTTTCAAAAGTCTGGCGGCGCTTTCGACGCCATTGGCGATGGCAAAGGCTGCCTTGCGTTGCAACTGCACCGCGCCTCGACCACGGAGCGCGATACGATATTGGACGATGGTGCGCCGTTCGGCCCACAGGCTGTCGATCATCGGATGGTCGGGCGCGGCGCAACTGTCCATCCAGCCGATCGCCGGATCATCCTGCACCGCATGCAAATTGGCGATCTCGATCAGGACGCCCGGCGAAAAACGGCCAAATTCCTCATCGATCGCGATCTTGAAGGAAAAGGCACCCGCGCCATGGCGGAAATTGACCAGCATCGCGATCGCCCGCCCGTCCAGGTCGAGCCGCAGCATATGCAACCGCCCCGCATCGAACCCGGCGGCGCAGGCGGCGCGGAAAAAGGCCGTATCGGCGGGCTTGCAGCCCATCGCCGTGCCTTCGCGGCCCTTCCAGCCCGACGCTTCGAGCGCCAGAAATTCCCCGCACCAGTGCGCCACGTCGCCCCGATCGACCAGCAACCGGCTTTCCACCACGCCAAGTTCCGCCAGCCGCTTTTGCAGCCGCCGCAATTCCTTGCGCTTCTTGGCGCGGACCTGGCTCTCCCAATAGGCTTCGGCGGTCAGGTCCGAACGCAGCATCGCCCGGTCATAGCGGTGAATCTCCCGCCGCCCGCGCCTTTGCTCGACGCAGACCGCTTCGATGGCGGCGGCATTGGCCCCGGCCGCGTCGATCGCTTCGAGATGCAGGAAGCCGCGCGCCCAGGGGGCGTCGTCCAACTGCGCCAGAAAGCTGCGCCAGGCCGCCGCCTCATGCCCCTGCCGGATCATCGGCGCGCCGAAAAAACAATGATCATGGACCCAGTTACTGATGCAGCCGAGCGGCAATCGCCCATGGCGCGACCTTACTGTAACAGGCAGCAGGCCGATCAGCCCGTCCCCCTCGCGCGCCTCGATCAGGCGAACGCTGCCATCCACTGCCAGATGATCGATCGCCGCGGCCAGCATGTCGGGCGCATAAAAGGCATTGGCTTCCGCTGCATGCCGCGCCAGTTCCTCCCAGCGCGCACGCTGCGTCGTCGCCGCCGCTTGGGGTTGAGGGGGCAGGGGGTGGGATGCCATGTCCATGTTTCCGCCTTTAGATCGGAAAGATTAGGGAAAGGCTAAATCCTGCCCGCTAGGGCGATACCTGACGGGGCTTTACATATAAGGGCGGATCGTCAGACACGGATAGCCGATAGGCGTGGAGAAATGGCATGACGATTCTGGTCACCGGCGCGGCAGGTTTCATCGGCATGCATGTCGCCGACCGCCTGATGGCGCAGGGTCATGCCGTGGTCGGCATCGACAATCTCAACGATTATTACCCGGTGTCGCTCAAACGCGCGCGACTCGACAGCCTGTCCGCCGCCCATGGCAAGCTGTTCACCTTCCACGAACTGGATTTCGCGGACATGGATGCGCTCAACGCGACGCTTGCGGATCAGGTGATCGAATCGATCGTCCATCTGGGTGCGCAGGCGGGGGTGCGCTATTCGCTGATCAACCCCCACGCCTATGTCCGCTCCAACCTGGCGGGCCATGTCAACATGCTCGAACTGGCACGCGAACGGCGGGTGCGGCATCTGGTCTATGCCTCCTCCTCGTCGGTTTATGGCGGCAATGACACGCTGCCCTTCCGCGTCGAGGACCGGGCCGATCACCCCGTTTCCCTCTATGCCGCGACCAAGCGCGCCGACGAACTGATGAGCGAGACCTACGCCCATCTCTTCCGTATCCCCATGACGGGCCTGCGCTTTTTCACCGTCTATGGACCTTGGGGCCGCCCTGACATGGCGATGTGGATCTTCACGTCCAAGATTCTCGCGGGCCAGCCGATCCCGGTGTTCAACCATGGCCGAATGCAGCGCGACTTCACCTATATTGACGATATCGTGACCGGCATTTTGGGCTGCCTCGATCATCCCCCGGCGGACGATGGCGCGCTCAAGGCAGGCGGCAGCCGCGCGCCGCACCGGCTCTACAATATCGGCAACAACCGCCCCGAAGAACTAATGCACCTCATCGCCGTGCTGGAGGACGCGATCGGGATCAAGGCCCAGATCGACTTCCAGCCGATCCAGCCGGGTGATGTCCATGCGACTTTCGCCGACATCAGCGCGATCGCCCGCGACATAGGTTTTGCACCCTCGGTCGGCATCGAGTCGGGCGTCCCCCGATTCGTGCAATGGTATCGGGATTATCATGGCGTCTCATGACGTTGCGTGACGGCACACGTTCGAACCGCAAAATGGCTGCGCGACTGGTCGCTCAAAGCCATCGTTTCAACGGATTTAATGCGACGCAAACGCAGTCTTTTTATCGTATTGATCTTTTCGCAACTGCAAAAATGATTGCCATAAGTCCCTGAAACGGCGTACACAGTCGCACCCAGCAGGAAGAAAATTCCTGTCGGGAGGTCGCGGAACAAGGGAGGACAGCACGCCGAAATCGGCGGTTCGTCCACCGTCTCCGCCAGTGAGATAAGCTCGCGGCGGAGCGCGGAAAAAAGGGCAAGCGCGTGTCAACATCAGCATCCAAGATCGTGCCGTTCGGCTCAGGTGGCCGCATAATAGAGACGGCGTGTAGAAGCCTCTCCATCGCCGCGACTGGCCTTAACGAGCTGGAATCCCGTTTTGGCCAGCGGGAATTTGCCGCTACCTTCCTCCGTCTCGTCGGCGTCCTGATGCAGGTCCGCGGTCGTGTCATCGTCACCGGCATCGGCAAGAGCGGCATCGTCGCGCGCAAGATGACGGCGACGCTCACCTCCACCGGCACGCCTGCCATCTTCCTGCATCCCGCCGATGCCGGGCATGGCGACCTTGGCATGGTGACACCCGACGACGTCGTACTGATGCTGTCCCATTCGGGCGAATCGACCGAACTCGGCCCGATCATCCAATATTGCAAACGCTTCGCCATCCCCTTGCTGGCGATGACCGCGCAGGCGCAAAGCACCGTCGCGCAGGCCGCCGACATCTGCATCCTGATGCCCGAAGTGCAGGAAGCCTGCCCCAACGCGCTGGCCCCCACCACATCGACCACGGTGCAGATGGCGTTCGGTGATGCCCTGGCGATTTCGCTGATGGAAATGCGCGGATTCTCGGCGGACGATTTCCACAAATTCCATCCCAACGGCCGTCTCGGCGCGCAACTGCTCAAGGTGCGCGAACTGATGGCGAAGGGCGACGATGTGCCGCAGGTGCGCGAGGATGCCTCGCTGCTCGACGCGACCATCGAAATGACCCGTGCGCGCCTCGGCGGTACGGCGATCACGGATCATGAGGGGCGACTGATCGGTGCCTTCACCGATGGCGATCTGCGCCGCGCCGTCACCGCCAAGCAGAATCTGACCGAGCCGGTCGGTCGTTTCATGACCGTAACGCCACAGGCGATCACCCCGGATGATCTGGCCCATGAAGCGCTGCATGTCATGCATGAGCGTAACATCATGCTGTTGTTCGTGTGCGATCGGGGCCGCCTGGTCGGTGCCGTCCATATGCACGATCTGCTGCACGCCGGGGTCGCCTGAACCACCTTGTCGTCATTCCCGCGCGGGCGGGGTCTTCCCGCCTGCCGCGCAAGCCCCTGCGACTCATTGCTGGGCGCACGCTGCTGCACCGTACTATCGCCATGGCGCGGGCAGCGATTGGCGATCGGGCCGGAGTCGCGCTGACGGTCGCCACCGATGACGCGGAAATCGCCGATCATGCCCGCGCTGGGGGCTGCGATGCGGTGATGACCGACAGCGCCATCGCCACCGGGTCGGGCCGCGCGCTTGCCGCCGCCCTGGCCCAGCCTACAGCGCCCCGCTTCGTCATCAACCTTCAAGGCGATTCGCCCTTCCAGCCCCAGGGCGCGCTGGGTTCGGTCATCGCCGCGCTGGAGGCCGGCGCACAGGTCGCCACCCCGGTCATCGCGCTCGACTGGCCCGCGCTCGACGCCCTGCGCGATCACAAGACCCGCTCACCGTTCAGCGGCACCACTTGCGCCCGCGCGCCCGACGGCCATGCCTATTGGTTTTCCAAAGCCATCATTCCCGCCATCCGCAACGAAGACAGTTTGCGCGCGCGCCTGCCGCGCTCCCCGGTCTGGCGCCATGTCGGCCTCTATGGCTATGCCCTGGACGCGCTGCGCCGGTTCGAGGCCTGCCCGCCCACGGCCCTCGAAAATCTCGAAGGGCTGGAGCAGCTCCGCTTGCTGGAACTCGGCATCCCGATCATGACCGTTCCCGTCGACCCGCCCTCTTTCGACAGTTCGGGCATCGACACCGAAGCCGATATCAGCCGCGTCGAGGCACTGATCGCCCAACATGGCGACCCCACGCCCGCGCTCTGATGCGCCACCTCTTCATCATCCGCCACGGCAATACCTTTGCCAGTAGCGCGCAGGCCTGCCGCATCGGCTCACGCACCGACATCCCATTGGTCGAAAGCGGCCACGCCCAGGCCGAGCGCCTCGGCACCTGGTTCGCGCAGCAGGCGCTCCCTATCCACCGCCTGTTCAGCAGCCCGCTCCTCCGCGCGCGCCAGACCGCCGCTGCGATCGCCGCCGCCACTGGCCACGCGCAAGATGGCACGCACGACTGGCTGGGCGAGATCGACCACGGTCCTGACGAAGGCCGCCCCGAAGCCGACGTCCTCGCCCGCATCGGCGCGCAGGCGCTGGCGGACTGGGAAGAACAGGGCATCGTGCCTGATGGCTGGATCGTCGATGCCCAAACCCGCATCGCTGCCTGGCGCGCCTTCTTCGCGCAAGCCGGAGAGGGGACGGACCTACTCGTCACCTCCAACGGCGCGGCCCGCTTCGCGCTGCTGGCGCTGGGCCTGCCGCCGCGCAGGCTACGCACCGGGGCGTTCGGCGAACTGGCCATTGCCCCCGACGGCAATGTCACGCTGGTCCGCTGGGACGAGCGGCCTTAGGCAACCGCTGCCTCCAGCAACCGGATCGTCCCCGCGTCCGCATCCATTTCCGCCCGTACGCCCACCGGCAGGCTGAACTGGTTGGCGACATGGCCGAACTGCGCCCCTTGAAAGGCGGGTATGCCGAGGGAACCAAGATGCTGCTGCAACACTTCCGACAGGGTAAATCCGCCATAGGATGGCCCGCTCGCCCCGCAATCGGTACATTGTCCGAACACCACCCCCGCCAGCCGCCCCAGCACGCCGCCGAGCGCCAACTGGGTCAACATCCGGTCGATGCGATAGGGTGCCTCGCCAATATCCTCGATGAACAAAATCGCGCCGGTAAAATCGGGCAGCCAGCCTGTTCCCATCAAGGCCGCCAGCACGGTCAGGTTGCCGCCCAGCAAGCGCCCGCTCGTCTTGCCGGGATGGAATGTGCGGATGCGCCCGGCGCGCGGCACCAGCCGGTCTTCATTGCCGACCGGATTGGCAAAGGTCGGCATCGCTCCGTCGAACGCGACCGCGCGAAATCCGTCCCAGGAAAAGCGCCCCCAACTGCTCGACGCATTGGGACCGTGGATGGTGGTAAAGCCCGCCCGCGCGGCAAAGGCCATGTGCAGCGCGGTGATGTCGGAAAAGCCGATCAGCAGCTTGGGATTGGCGCGGATCGTCGCGAAATCGAGCAAAGGCAGGATGCGCGCGCACCCCCATCCGCCGCGCACCGCGAACACCGCGCGCACCTGCGGATCGGCGAACATCGCGTTGACGTCGGCGGCGCGCTCCTTGTCCGTCCCGGCCAGATAGCCATGGCGCGAGGCCAGATGCGGCGCAGGCCGGGGCACCAGCCCCATCGCCACGATCGTCTCCTTGACCAGATCAAGGTCGAACATATCGTCGGTAAACCCCGCCGGTTCGATCAGCCCGACCACGTCGCCGTGCCGCAGACGCGGCGGTTTCACCAATGTCGCAGGCAAAGGCGCAACCGGCGGTGCCTTGGCCGCCATCAGCATCGCGCCCATGCCTGTCATTAGCGCGCGCCGGTCCATCCGCATCGTCAAAAGCCGCTCCCGTCCTTGTGGCGATACTGGCCGCCGGACCATCGCATGTCGATATCGGCATAATGGCAATCGCCGGTCGGAGGTCGCCCGAAAGCCAGGAAAGTGCAATCGGCGTCGCTTTCATTGACCAGATGATGGCCATTCGGCTCACCCTTGGGAAAGGCCGCCATATCGCCTGCGCGCAGCAGCGTGCGCCCATCCTCCTCGACCAGCACGGCTTCCCCCGCCAACATCACGACGAACTCGTCCTCATCCTCATGCCAATGCCGGTGGGATGACGCCGCACCGGGTTTCAGCACGACATGGCTGACGCCGAAATCGGAGAGATCGCTTGCCGGGCCAAGCCGCCTGACCCACCGCCCGGCAACGATGTCGGCATAGGGCGCGGGATAGCCGGTGGCATTGGTCTGCGCGATGGCATCCAGGTCGATCCGGGGCACGGCCTTGTCTCCTCCTGCTGGCCAAGCGGCCCGGCTTTCGCTAACGCCTGGGCATGACCAGCACCAGAGCCAATCATGATGTCGTGGCGCTTGCCGAGCAACTGCTTGCCTGCCCCTCCGTAACACCTGCAACCGGCGCCGTCTTTACCGCGCTGCAGGCTATGCTGGAACCGCTGGGCTTTACCGTCGACCGCTTCGTCACCGGCGACGCGCCTGACGGCCCGGTCGAAAATCTCCTCGCTTGGCGCACTACGGGCGGCGGCAGGCATTTCGCCTTTGCCGGCCATCTCGACGTCGTGCCGCCGGGGCCGGGCTGGACCAGCGACCCGTTCGTTCCCGAACAGCGCGGCGATTTGCTCTACGGCCGCGGCGCGGTGGACATGAAGGGCTCGATCGCCGCCTTCGTCGCGGCGCTCCACGATTTGCCCGACGACCTGCCCGGCACGATCAGCCTGATCATCACCGGCGATGAGGAAGGCCCGGCGGTCCATGGCACATTGGCGCTGATGGAGCGGATGGCCGCGCGCGAACTGCGCCCCGACCTCTGCCTCGTCGGCGAACCAACCAGCTCGGCGCAACTGGGCGATGTGGTCAAGATCGGGCGGCGCGGTTCGGTCAATATGTGGATCAGCGTGGCGGGTGCCCAAGGCCATGTCGCCTATCCCCATCTCGCCGACAATCCAATCCCCAAGCTGGTACGCATTCTGTCTGCCATAGAGGCCGAGACGTTGGACGAGGGCACTGACTGGTTTCAGCCCAGCAATATCGAAATCACCGACCTCGACGTCGGCAATCCGGCGCATAATGTCATTCCCGGCCTTGCGACCGCGCGCATCTCGATCCGGTTCAACGACCGGCATAGCGGCGCATCGCTGATCGAACGGATCACCGCCATCGCCGCCACCGAGGGCGGCACGGTCGAGGCGAAAATCAGCGGCGAACCCTTCCTGACCCCGCCCGGTGCGTTCAGCGATCTGGTCAGCAGCGCGATTCGTGATGTCACCGGCCTTGCCACGGACCTGTCGACGACAGGAGGTACATCCGACGCCCGCTTCCTCTCGCGCCTCTGCCCGGTGGTGGAATTCGGCCTCAACAATGCGACGATGCACAAGCTGGACGAAGCGGTCGCGGTGCAGGATCTGCGCGATTTGCAACGCATCTATGCGCTGATCGTGGAACGGGCGCTGCGGCGCTGATCAGCCCCGGCGTGGATCGGGCTGGCGCAGGAACAGGACGCGGCCCTTGGTTTCCGGCCCGGCGCTGCCGATTGTCCCGCCAAAACGGTCGAGATAGGCCTGTTCGCCAGTTGGCCTTGCCAGATGATAGCCCTGAAACTGGGTGCAGCCGATGACGCGCAGCATGTCCATCTGCGCCTCGCTCTCAATGCCTTCGACCACCACTTCCAGGCCAAGGCCCTGGATAAGGCCAACCACGGCTGAACAGATAGTCCGCGCCTCGGCTGATGTCGTAATGTCGCGCACCAGGCTGCGGTCGATCTTCACCCGGTCGACCGGCAGTTCCTTCAACCGCGACAGGTTGGAATAGCCGGTGCCGAAATCATCCATCGCCACACGCACCCCGTCACGTCGCAGCGCGGTGAGCTGTTCCAATATGCGTGGTTCCATCTCCATCGCGAGCGATTCGCTGATTTCCAGCTCCAGCATCGTCGGCGGCGTCTGGTGCGTAGCGATGGCGTGACGCAGGCGCAGGAAGAAATCCGCCTGGCTCAGTTCGCGAGTGGAGATATTGATGGCGATGCGCTGCGAGATGCCCATCCCGGCCCAGCGCGCCGCCGTCTCGCACACCCTGTCCATCACCCAGTCGCCCAGCGCGACGATCACACCGCTTTCCTCCGCCACTGGCACGAAAGCCCCCGGCATGACGAGGTTGCGTTCGGGATGCGCCCAGCGCACCAGCGCTTCGGCCGCCACTGCGTTACCACTGGCGACATCAATCTGTGCCTGAAACTCCAGGATGAACTCGTCGCGCTGCAGCGCCAGCATTAAAGCGCGCTCCAGATCGGCACGGTCGGCTGCCTCCAGCGCCAGTTCGGCCGTATACATTTCGGCCCGTCCGCGTCCTTCATGCTTGGCATGGTACATGGCGATATCCGCCGCGCGCAGCAAAGCGGTCAGCGTTTCGCCATGATCGGGGTAGCAGGCAATGCCGATCGACGCGCCCAGATCGACATGCTGGCTACCCAGTTCGAAACGTTCGCCCAGGGCGAACTGGATGGCGCGGGCAATGCGCGCGGCGGCACTATGGCCGGGTAGGTTGGGGAAGAACATGGTGAACTCGTCGCCCGCCAGCCGCCCGATCACCGCATCGCCCGATCCGGCAGCGACCTGCGCCATCACCACTTCACGCAGCCGCCCGGCAACGCGCGCCAGCAACTGGTCGCCCGCTGCATGGCCCAGTGTATCGTTGACGCTCTTGAATCCGTCCAGGTCGATAAAGAAAAGGGCTGCCTTGTCCCCCTCGACGCGCTCGGCGAGATGGCGTTCGACCTGACGGCAAAAGCTGGTGCGGTTGGCGAGGCCCGTAATCTGGTCGAACAGGGCGAGCGTCTGCACATGGTCCATATTGGTGCGGACCTGGCTGAACAGGCTGGCCATCGCGACTGACAGGTCAGGCATTTCGCGGCCGATTTCACCGGGTACGGGCGATTGCAAGTCGCCATGCGCGGCCGACACGAGCCGCTCGGTCGCCATGTCGATGGCGGTTGCGGTGGTCGCGACCGTCTGGCGCGCCGAAGCCCAGCTCATCGTCCCGCATAATATGGCAATGATCAGCGCGCGGCTGATCTGCCCGATATCGTCGGGCTGGCCCGGCGTATAACCCAGGACGAGCGACAGGATGAAGACCAGCGCGCCTGCGGAGCAGGCGAACGCAGCAGCGCGGCTTTTTAACGTCACCCCCCGCATCATCTGTCCCTGTCCCGGCGCACGCTCCATGATGAAGCCTTAGGGGGCAAGGATATGAAGGACGGTGGTTAAGAAAGGGTCAGCGTCTTTGCGATGACAACGCTATTTTTTGCGCCGCAATATCAAATAGAGCGCGCCGTCGCCGCCATGGCGCGGATGGGCGACGCGGACGCTGGCGATCCGGTCGGCATGGGCGCTGGTTTCCAGCCAATGGCCGATCTCGGCCCGGATCGCCCCGCGACGCGCCGCGCTGTCGGACAATGCGCCCTTGGGGGGCTTGCCCGTCACCACCAAGATGACCCGCACCCCCTGCGCCAGCGCCACGCCCAGCGCCTGGTGCAACCGGGCGTGGGCCGCCGACAGGCTATGGCCATGCAGGTCGATGCTCATCTCCGGGCTGACCGCACCATTGCGGATGCGCTTTTCCCAACCCGTGTCCAGTACGGCGGCAGGCGTGCGGACAGGCGCAGGCGGTGGAATGTGGCGGGCAGGGGGCGGCGCAACGCCCTTTTTCGCTGGTGGGTCGATGGTTACCACGGGCAGCGCAACGGGAGCGCGATTTTGCGGACGCAGCGGCCGCACCGTCCGGGCCAGCGCGCTCCACAACGCCTGCTCATCGGTCGATAGATGCCGCCGCGCCATCGCCACCCCGGTCAGGGTCGGGTGAGGCGGGCGACCGACCCGATCGGCAGCAGAATGAGCGCACTGCCCCGCGCCGACATGCCGCCCGCGATACCGCGCGCCCGTGCGCCCGCACCCCAGAAACTGTCGAAGCGATTGGCGCCCTTGATCGCGCCGCCCGTATCCTGCGCGATCCACATGCCATTGGGTTCAGCCCGGTCGAGCGAAAGCAGCACCGGCGCGCCCAGCGGCACATATTTGGGATCGGCAGCGACCGTCCCTTCCGCCGTCACTGGCACGCCGAGCGCCCCGATCGGCCCCGCGCCGGTCAATTCACGGAAAAAGACGAAGCTCTTATTTTCGTTCATGATCGCCGCCCCCTCGACCGGGTTGGCACGCAGATATTGCATGATATCCTGCATCGACCCGGCCTTGATCAGCCCGCGATCCTTCATCAGCTTGCCGATGCCGGTATAATCGCGGCCATTCTGCCCATCATAGCCGATGCGCATGACGCCGCCGTCGGGCAGGTTCAACCGCCCGCTGCCCTGCACCTGCAGGAAGAAGAATTCGACCGGATCGGCTGCATAGGCCAATTCCAGCCCGCGCCCGGCCAGTGCGCCGCTCACGATCTGCTTGCGCTCGTCATAGGGCACGAACTTGGTGCCCGCCACCTTGCCCCGGATCGTGCGGCCTTTGAGGGTCTCGCTGAACTGGCCCAGATCCACGTCGATGAGGTCGGTAGGACGGCGATAGATGGGAACATCATAACCGGGCTGGCGCGTGCGCGATCCCGCAATTTCCGGCTCATAATAGCCCGTGACGAAGGCTGCGCCATCGCCCACCTGCACCGCTTCGAAATAGCGAGAAAAAAACTCGCTGGCGCTGGTCTCCGGCCAGCTCGACGCCGCCGCACAGGCATTGTTCCAGTCCGATCCCCTGGTCAGCCCGCTGGTATCGGTGCGCCGCATCAAGGTGGGGCAGGAAATGCGAAACGCCTGCAACGCCAGCCGCGATCGTTCTCCCGAAGGGATCAGGCTGCCAACCTCCGGCCCGCGCGTCACGCCCAAAGCGGCGGCGGTGCCCGGCACCAACGCCGGATCAGTCGGCATGTCGACGGGAAGAGTGGGACGTGGCGTGGCCGGGGTAGGGCGGGTGGCCACTTCGCCCGGCGGCACTGGCCGCGATGGCGCGGGGCCAGTCGCGGACGGCGGGATCATGCTGCCCGAACAGGCCGACAGCAGCAGGGCAGCGGCCAGCGCGCCCGCCCTAGAACGCAGCATCATGCCCCGATCACGCTTCGTCGGTTTCGCTGAGCTTCCAGTTGGGATCGGCGCTGCGGATATCGCGGGTGAAGGTCCAGATATCGTTGGTCCCGACCGCATCAGTCATAGACCCGGCGACCACATTGCCATCCTGATCGCGCGTGACGGCGGCGATATCGGCTTCGAACCGCAGCGCAACCTGGGCGACGCCGCCATTGACGGACGCTTCCACGATCTGCGCCTTCTCGATCCGCACCAGACGGTTGTCGAGCACATGGCCCTCCGCCTCCCGCGCGGTAATCGCCGATTCAAAGGACGCGCGCACATCCTCATCGCACAGCCAGGCCAGTTCGTCCCGGTCACCACGCCAAAAGGCTTCCAGCACCATGCGATAGGCGCTCTTGGCTCCATCGACGAACTGCGGCACGTCGAAGCTGCGATCGGCGGCGATCAAAGCGCGCACGCCATTTTCCGCACCCGGCGCAATCAGCCCCTCGGCCAAACGCACCGAATCGCCAGAGCCATCTGCCATCGGCCGGGGCTGCAGCACCGTCACCTTGGCGCGATCTTCGGCAGGGCGGAGCGCAGGCTCCTGCTCGTGCCCGGTACGTTTGCCGAGCACGGAATAAAGCCGGAGCGCCAGAAAACCGGCTATCATGGCGAGGATGACGATCACATACACGGAAATCTATACCCTTTGTGCGGGGAGAATGTTCCCACCAACATAGGCATGTTTGTGCCCAACTTCAAATAGCCCCTTCGTGCCGGTGCCATTGCCCTGTTCCCCGCCCCCTGCTAAGCGCGCGGGTCACATCGCGGGGGGTTGCGACCCACCGGACATTCTTGACCATATAAGGACGGACCATGGCCGACGAAGCCGACACCAACCCCTATATCAACACGCAAGGCAACGGTGCCGACACGGCGCCCCAGATCGCGCTGATCAGCCAATATGTGAAGGATTTGTCCTTCGAAAATCCCAACGCCCCGGCCGTCTACCAGTGGCCCGATCAGCCGCAGATCGACGTCCAGTTCAACATCGGCGCGGATCGCGTCGGCGAAGAAGTGATGGAAATCTCGCTCAAGATCGACGTCAAGGCCGTCGGACCGCAGGGCACCGCCTTCGCCGTCGACCTGCTCTATGCCGCGATCTTTGGCATGCGCAACGTTCCCGAAGAGCAGATCCAGCCCTTCATGCTGGCCGAAGCCCCGCGCCTCATCTTCCCCTTCGCCCGCCGCGTGCTGGCCGACGCGATCCGCGACGGCGGCTTCCCGCCGCTCATTCTCGACCCGATCGATTTCGGCGCGCTCTACCTGCAACAGGCCCAGGCACTGGAACAGACCGCAGGCGAACCGGCCGGTCACGCCTGACAAGCTCAGGGCGAACGGGCACGGGGGCAATGCCATGAAACTCATCCGCGCCCTGGGATCGGTCGGCGGGCTGACGCTCGTCAGTCGCATCCTGGCGCTGGTGCGCGATTCCCTTGCGGCCCGCTATGTCGGCGCGGGGTTCGCGTCGGACGCCTTCAACGGTGTCGCCTTCCGCCTCCCCAACATGTTCCGCGCCCTCTTTGCCGAGGGTGCCTTTTCCGCCGCCTTCATCCCGCTCTTCAACAAGAAAGCGGCGGGGGAGGGCGGGCTGCCTGCGGGCTATGACTTCGCCCAGCGCGCGCTCGCCGTGCTGCTGCCGGTCCTCATCCTCTTCACCCTCGCGCTGATCGCCGCCGCCTGGCCGATCACCTGGGCGCTGTCGGGCGGCTTTTCGCGGCAGAATCCGACCCCGGACCAGTTCGCCTTCGCGGTCACGCTCTCGCGCATCACTATCCCTTATCTGGCGCTCATTTCCATCGCCTCGCTGCTGGGGGGCATCCTCAATTCGCTCGACAAATTCTGGGTCAACGCCGCCGCGCCGATCCTGCTCAACGTCGCGATGATCAGCGGGCTGTGGTTCTTCCATGGTGCCGACGAATATGAAACCGCGCGGGTGCAGGCGATCTCCGTCACCGTGGGCGGCGCACTGCAACTGCTCTGGCTGATCTGGGCCTGCCGCCGCGCGGGCGTCTCGTTAAAGCTCCAGCGGCCTCGCCTCGACAAGGATGTCCGCGAACTCCTCCGCCTCATCGTGCCCGCAGCGGCCGGGGCAGGGGCGCAGCAGGTCAATCTGCTCGTCTCCACCGCCCTGTCGGGCTGGCTGCTCGCCTCCGGCTCGATCACCTATATCTATTACGCCGACCGGCTGAACCAGCTACCGCTGGGCCTGATCGGCATCGGCCTTGGCACCATCCTGCTCCCCACCATCTCGCGGATGCTGTCAAAGGGCGAGGATGAAGCGGCGATGGAGACGCAGAATCGGGGCATCGAACTCGCTTTGTTCCTGACGCTGCCTGCCACCATCGCCTTCCTGACCGTCGCCGAACCGATTGTGCGCGGGCTGTTCCAATATGGCCGCTTCACGGCCGAAGACGCGATGCGCTGCGGCTGGGCGCTGTCGGCCTTCTCGGTCGGCCTGCCTGCCTATGTCCTCGTCAAGGTGCTGACGCCCGGCTATTATGCGCGCGGCGATACGCGGACGCCGGTGCGCTATGCGATGCTCTCGATCCTGATCAACATCATCGGCAATGCCGCGCTCATCCCGACGCTCGGTCATATCGGGCCGCCACTTGCAACCGCGCTCGCCTCCACCGTCAATGTGGCGATGCTCTATCGCACCCTCGTCAAGCGCGGCCATTTTGCCGCCGATGCCGGGCTGCGCCGTCGCTTGCCGCGCCTCGCGCTGGCTGCGCTCATCATGGGCGGCGCGCTGATTGCAGGGGCCAGCCTGTTCGATCCCTGGCTTAGCGGGGCCATGGTCCAGCGCTATATCGCGCTCGCCATACTTGTCGGCGCGGGCGTCACGCTCTACGGGCTGGCCTGCTTCGTCACCGGCGCTTATCGGCTGTCGGATATCAAGGCGCTGATGCGTCGGCGGGGCACGACCACAACGCAATAGAACGGATCATCCCATGCGCGTCCTTTCCGGCATCCAGCCCACCGGCAATCTGCACCTTGGCAATTATCTCGGCGCGATCCGCAACTGGGTGAAGATGCAGGACGAGATGGACGCAGATTCGCAATGCTTCTTCTTTCTCGCCGACATGCACTCCATCACCGTGCATGAAGTGCGCGAACAGCGTATCCGCAATGTGCGCGACATGGCCGCAGCACTCGTCGCCGCCGGGATCGACCCGGACCGCAGCGTCCTCTTCAACCAGGCCCGCGTCCCCGCCCATGCCGAACTTTGCTGGTTGCTGAACGGCACGGCGCGCATCGGCTGGTTGAACCGCATGACCCAGTTCAAAGACAAGGCAGGCAAGGACCGCGAAGGCGCGTCGGTCGGCCTGTTCGTCTATCCGGTGCTGCAGGCCGCCGACATCCTCGCCTATAACGCCACCCATGTCCCCGTGGGCGAGGACCAGAAACAACATCTGGAACTGGCCCGCGACATCGCCGCCAAATTCAACAGCGATTTCGGCGTTGACCTCTTCACCCTGCCGGACCCGATCATCCCCAAGGAATCGGCGCGCATCATGTCGCTGCGCGATGGCAGCGCGAAAATGTCCAAGTCCGACCCTTCGGACATGAGCCGCATCAACCTGACCGATGATGATGATGCGATCATGGCCAAGGTGAAGAAGGCCAAGAGCGACCAGGAAATGCTGCCTGAAAGCGCGGCCGGTTTGGCGGGCCGACCAGAGGCGAGCAACCTCGTCGGCATCCTCGCCACGCTGACCGGCCGCACGCCCGATGCCGTCTGCGCCGAATTTGCTGGGCAAGGCTTCGGCGCGTTCAAGCCGGCGCTGGGCGAAGTGCTGGTCGAAACGCTGCGTCCGATTCGCCAGCGCTTCCTCGAACTGCGCACCGACGATGCCGCGCTCGACGCGATTCTCGACAAGGGTGCGGCCAAGGCGGCGGCGGCGGCTGATCCGACCCTGCGTGCTGCCTATGATGCGATGGGGTTGATGCGCTGACCAAATCTACGGGTTGTGACTGGCCGTGACGTCCTTAAGGTAACAGGACATGGTTTGCGCCCGTTCGGTTTTCTCGTGCGTTCAAATGATGTTCAGTTGTGGCTTGCTAGAACAGGCTCCAATGATGCACAAAGATTCATGCCTGATACAGGACGCAGATAAATGACCCGTTTCAAAAAGTTCGGTCTGTTCGCAGCGCCTGCCCTAGCGCTGGTTGCGCTGTCGGGCTGTGCCACATCGTTCAAGGCCGATGTTGCCCGTTTCCAGCAGCTCCCGGCCCCGGCGGGCCAGAGCTACACCATCGTCGCTGACAATCCGCAGCTCGCGGGCGGTCTCGAATTTGCCCATTATGCCGACATGGTCGGACAGCGGCTGGCGCAGACCGGCTATGTCCCGGCCAGCGATCCCGCGCGCGCCGATCTCATCGTCCGCGTCGCCTATGATGTCGACAATGGCCGTGAAAAGGTCCGCTCTACCGGCTTTGGCGGTCCATGGGGCGGCGGTTTTGGCGGCCCATGGGGCGGTGGCTTTGGCGGTCGCTGGGGTCGTCCTTGGGGCTATGGCTTCTATGATCCGTGGCTCTTTGGCGGCGGTGGATTTAACGACGTGTCGAGCTACACCGTCTATACCAGCGGCCTCAGCATGAAGATCGACCGCGCGGCCGACAATCTTCGCCTGTTCGAAGGCAAGGCGAGCGCTCAGTCGCTGTCGAACAAGCTGACCTATCTGGTCCCCAACCTGATCGACGCGATGTTCACCAATTTCCCTGGCCAGAATGGCGAAGATGTGAAGATTACTCTGCCGCCCGAAAAAAAGGGCTGACGCAGCAACCTATCGGGTCGGCTCCCAGCCACAGACCCTGATCCTGCCCGGTGCCTCGCAAGAGCGCCGGGCTTGTTTTTGTGCGGCCTACAGAACTTTCAGCCCCAGTTCGCCGAGCAACTGGCTCGCCTGCGCGCGCGATATCGTCGCGCCGCGAAAACGGCTGGCATCGTTCAGCCGCAATCCCCCCAGATCCGCCCCGCGCAAATCCGCGCCATCGAATCGAGCGTCGGCTAAGTGCGCCTCGCGCAGGCTGCATTCTTCGAATCGGGCATCGCGAAAATCGCATTTGCGCAGGTCCGCCGCGCTGAAATCGATGCGTTGCAGCACTTGCTTGCGAAAGGAAAAGCCGGGCAATTTGGCGTTGATCAGCAGCGTCTCGTCAAAACGCAGGTCGAACGCCTTGATCTCCGACAGGTCGGCTCCGGTCAGCTTGCACCGTTCGAATACAGCCGCACCCAACCGCGCCCCGCGCCACTGGCTGTTGTTGAGGTCGCAGGCGACAAAGCGCGCTTCATTGAGGTCCGCGCCCACGAAATTCGCAAACGCCCCGCGACAGGATCGCCACACCGTGCCCTCCAGCCGCGCCCCGGTCCAATCCACGCGCCGCAACTGGCACGTCTCGAACGTCCAGCCGGGCAGGGCGAGACCACTCAGGTCTGCCCCCTCCAGATCGCAATCGATAAGGTGCCGGGGCACCGCCCCCGCCAGCAACGCCTCGACCTCCGCCCGGCCCAGCACCCGGTCGCGCACAACCCGCTCGGCGGGCGTCAATTCTTCCGCTGTGGCACGGTGAAGGTGCCCGACACGCGCCCGCTCGGACTGGTGCTTGATCCCGCCGCGCCGCCCGAAGACCGCCCGTCCACGGTCGATCGCCCGCTATTGAGGTCCATCACCAGCCGCCCGCCGGTCAGCCGATTGCCGCCCTGCGTCAGCGCGACATTGCCCAGCATCGTGATCAGCTTGCTGTTGAGGTCGTAGATGGCGACATTGCCGCGCGCGGTCTGGTCGCCCTTGGTCACCACGACATTGCCCGATGCGTCGATCCGGTCGATCTCCACGCCGCTCGTGCCACTGCCCGGCTGGTTGCGATAGGCGACGGTCATCCGCGCGGCGTTCAGCGACATGCCCGCCTGGGTCACCTCGACATTGCCCGACACCACCACACGGTCGGCGCGGTCCTGCACCTCGATCCGGTCAGCGTTGAAATTGACCGGCGCATTGCTGTCGTGATTCTGGAACACCTGCGCACCGGCACCCGCGATCATCATCCCGGCGGCACCCACACAGCCGATCGTCAGCAGAAGGAAGGAGCGTGTCATCAGTTGCGCCCTTTGAGACCATTTTGTTCGATACGCAAGCGCGCCCGGCCATTCAATGTCACCGTGCGCGCTTCGAGATCGGCTCGTAACTGGTCGGCCCCAAACGTGCCGATCGGGATGCGCCCGTCGACCCGGCCCGCGCTTTGCATCCGCCGCGTCTTGAGATCGATGCCGACATCGCGCGTGGTCAGCCTGTATCCGCCCGCCGCCTCGAACTGCACCGGCCCCACGATCGCCACTCGCTCGCTATCCATGTCATAGCGGCCTTTTTGCGCGTTCAGCACGGCAGGGCCGTCGGACAGCAGGATGCGCGCCGACATATTGTTCAAGTCCACAATCGGCTCGCGCGAGCTTTTCTGCACCGCCGACCCCGCGCGCAGCGAAAAGGGCTGCCCCTTGCTGTCCTCGCCACGATAGAGCGCCTCGGTCACCCGCATCCGCTCCTTCGCCACCTCGACCTTATTCTTGTCGAGGACGAAGCTCACCTTGTCCCCGCCGGTGAAGGGCGCAGTCGCCAGCAGCGCGCTCAGCACGCCCACAGCCACGGGCAGCCAGTTTTTGAGCAGCTTGACCATGCGGTCATGGCTGCCCCCCGGCCGCGCCCATTGGCGGCGTACATCACGTTGTTGATCGGCCTGGACGGACACGGCGCTGCTACTTCCTCACATGTGCGCGAAAATGTCGATCTCCGGCCATCCGGCCAGGTCGAGCGCGGCGCGGTGCGGCAGGAAGTCGAAACAGGCCTGCGCCAATTCCATCCGCCCTTCGCGCACCAGCCTCTTGTCCAGCTCCGCGCGCAACGCATGCAGGTAGCGCACGTCGGACGCCGCATAATCCTTCTGCGCATCGCTCAGCACGGGGTTGCCCCAGTCGCTCGACTGCTGCTGCTTGCTGATGTCCTGGCCCAGCAATTCGCGCACCAGTTCCTTCAGCCCATGGCGGTCGGTATAGGTGCGGATCAGCCGCGACGCGATCTTGGTGCAATAGACGGGGGCTGCCACCACGCCCAGATAATGCTGGATCGCGGCGATATCGAACCGCCCGAAATGATAGAGTTTGAGCCGCTCCGGGTCGGCCAGCACCGCGCGCAGGTTCGGCGCGGCATAGTCGCTGCCCGGCTTGAACCGCACCAGATGCTCGTCGCCCTGGCCATCGCTTATCTGGACGACGCACAGACGGTCGCGCGGGGTGATCAGCCCCATGGTTTCGGTATCGACGGCGATCGGGCCGGGGGCAAGCACGCCAGCGGGCAGATCTTCTTCATGGAAATGGACGGTCATAGGCCTCCCTCTATGGGTAAAGCGGGCATATCGCAATCGGCGCTTTGCATGGTCGGGCAGAAGGGCCATAGTGCCGCCAAGTCACAGCGCCCAAAGCAAAAGGAACGGAACGGGACCGCCGGTGTGAAAATCATTCGCGCTCCCTTGAAAATTTGATATAGTGATTCCCAAACCCGCCTTTGCGGTGGATTTTGCATGTCATTCGCCCGACATGTGTGTCCGAATGGTCTTGGGGCGAAGCGAAAGTGACTAACAGGGCATGAGTTTTGACAGAGGTCGCCGCGGCGGGCGCGGCAAGGACAAGCGCGACGGTTTCGGCGACGACAATTTCTACGATCAGGGTGCCGGTGGCGGCGGCGGTGGTCGCGGTGGTTTTGGCGGCGGCTTCGGCGGCGGTGGTGACCGCTTCGGCGGCGGTGGCGGTTTCGGTGGTGATCGTGGTGGTTTCGGTGGTGGCGCTGGCGCTGGCGGCGGTGATCGCGGCGGCTTCGGCGGTGGCGCACCGCGCAGCGGCGGCTTCGGCGGCGGCGGCGGTGGTTTCGGCGGCGGTGGCGGTCGTGGCGGCATGCCTGCGCAGGTCGTTGGCGAAGGCAAGGGCGTCGTCAAATTCTTCAACGGGCAAAAGGGCTTCGGCTTCATCGTCCGTGACGATGGCGGCGAAGACGTGTTCGTCCATATCAGCGCCGTGGAACAGGCTGGCCTGACCGGCCTGGCCGAAGGGCAGCAGCTTGGCTTCACCCTGGTCGATCGTGGTGGCAAAGTGTCGGCGACCGATCTGGTCATCGAAGGCGAACCGCTCCCGGTCGTCGATCGCGGCCCGCCGCGCGAACCGCGCGAACCCCGCGCCGGTGGTTTTGGCGCAGCGCCCGGCGGCTTCGGCGGTGCGGAACGCGGTGGTCCCCAGCGCCAACTGACCGGCGAGCGCTCCAGCGGCACGGTCAAATTCTTCAACGCGATGAAGGGCTTCGGCTTCATTCAGCGCGATGATGGCCAGCCCGACGCCTTCGTCCACATCAGCGCCGTCGAACGCGCCGGCATGGCCGCCCTCAACGAAGGCGACCGTCTCGACTTTGAGCTGGAAGTAGACCGCCGCGGCAAATACGCCGCCGTCAATCTCCAGACGAAGGCCGACTAAACGGCCTCCTGACTGTCCCTGTTACACGGGGAGAGGATAGAAAAAGGGTCGCCCCAAAGGGCGGCCCTTTTTTGTTGGAGTGGTAAACACTGCGCTGACCGATTCAATCCATGACCGGGCGTCCTAAACGGTAGGCACCGTGCCCCCGTCGATCACATATTCGGTGCCCGTAATCGTACCCGCCCGGTCGGACGCCAGGAAGGCGATCAGGCTTGCCACCTCCTCCGGCTTGGTGGGCCGACCGATCGGTATCCCGCCCAGAGAATCCATGATCATTGTCTTGCCCGTTTCGACGTCGCCGTCATGTTCCGATGCCAGCCGCTTGGCCAGATCGATGGAAGCTTCGGTCTCGATCCAGCCGGGAGACACCCGCACGACACGAACGCCATGCGGCGACACCTGCTTGGACAGGCTCTTGCTATAGGTCGACAGCGCAGCCTTCGCTGCCGCATAGGTCGTCGTAGCCTCCGGCAACGGCAATTGTCGTTGGATGGATGTTACGTGGATCACGACGCCGTTACCGCGCGCCAGCATTGCAGGAACGAGTTCGCGATCAAGCCGGACGGCCGGCATGAGGTTGAGATCAAGCTCCTGTTGCCAGATATCATCGCTTAGCGCTTCAAATCCACCAGAGGGTGCCGATGACCCTCCCAGCATATGCACGATGATATCCACGCCGCCCATTCGCTCCCGCACCGCCGCCGCCAAGGCTGTACAACCCTCGTCGCTCGTGAGGTCGGCGGCGATAAACAGCGGCTCCGGGAGGCTGTCCGGGCGGGTACGGGCAGCGGTCAGCACCTGTGCGCCGAGTTGGCGGAAAAGTGAGACGGTCGCCGCGCCCGCGCCACGGGTGCCCGACGTGATCAGCGCCCTTTTACCACTCAGGTTGAGAAAGGGATCGAGCGCAGCGCCCTGGGGTTCGACGCTCATAACTTAATCTCCAACCGGGCGATCTTCTCGCCATCAAGGATGAAAAAATAGCGCAAATCGAGCGGACTGCCCGGAAAATCCCCCACCAGATGGCTGGTGACGATAATCTGCTCACCCTCGACCGCTATGGAAAAGGGTTCGACGCTATAGGTATATTTTTGGGAAGATTCCGCCTTCCATTGCTTGATCGCATCTCGTCCCTGGTAACTATTTCCCTCATCCTTGACTGTCGCAGCGTTTGTGAAGCAGGCGGAAATGGCCCCAACATCTTGGCCTTTGTCCGCGGCAAAATAGTCGGCGATCGGGCGGGGCAGCGTCATATCCATGGTACATCTCCTTCATGGCACCAATATAAGGATGGACGATCTCGCTGATAATCGGGATAAAGTAAGACGTGCTATTACGGAAAGCGGGACAATGAGTCGGGATGGTCTGATTGATCTGGACGCCGTCATTGCCATTGCGCGACGAGGATCCTTTCGCGCTGCGGCGCTGGAACTTGGCCTGTCCACTACGGCATTGAGCAACGCCATCGGCAAACTGGAACGGCAACTGGGCATCCGCCTGTTCAACCGCACGACCCGCAGCGTGTCGCTGACAGACGCCGGCCGCCATTTCGTGGATCAGGTCGGTCCGGCGCTCCGGCACATTCATGATGCAATGGATGCGGCCCGGTCGCAGCAGGCGACGCCCTCCGGCACGCTGCGTATCAATGCCTTTTCAACGGCGGCGCGTACCATCGTCATGCCGCTTCTTATCGAATTCCTCCGGCGCTATCCCCAGGTGCATGTCGATCTCGTCACGGAGGGGCGACTGGTCGATATTGTTGCCGATGGTTTTGATCTCGGCGTGCGCAATGCAGACCTTGTTCCCACCGATATGATCGCGCTTCCTGTGGGGCCGGCTCGCAGCTACGCCGTGGTCGCTTCGCCGGCTTATCTCAAAACCCATGGTCGGCCGCATCGGCCGCCCGACCTGCTCGGACATGCCTGTATTCGTATTCGATTGCCCAATGGCGCGCTGTTCCGTTGGCAATTTGAAAAGGATGGGCAGCCGGTCCAGATCGATGTTAAGGGGCCAATCACTCTGGATGAGGCCAGTCTTTCACGGATAGCTGTCCTGGGCGATGTCGGCATTGGTTATTTCATGGAATCCGATGTGCACGCGGACATTGCCGCAGGGCGACTCATTCGTGTGCTGGAGGATTGGACGCCGCCGCTCGCGCCCCTGTGCCTCTATTATCCCAACCGCCGAAACCCTTCAGCGGCTTTCGCCGCCTTCATCGCCCTCGCGCGCGAGTTGATGGGGTCAAAGGCGGCATCCGTGGCGATCGGTTCCTAACTGTCTCCTGTCGCGCCCTCAAACCCGCCGAAACGGAAACGGCGCGACCGTGCGTTCATAGCTGTGCAAATCCAGCGCCCGCGTCACCGGCGGCAACGCCCGGTCCGCGCAGGCGCGCCGTTCGCACAGCGGGCAGGTCGGCCCCACTTCCGTCGCGCCGTCCTTGTCCGGGTCGATGCCGTCGGCATGGACGATCCGCCCCCCATGTTTCGCCTCGCACCCGATCGCGATCACCGATCGGCCGCGCGCCCCCGGTGCGCCCGCTATCCCCATCGCCAGCGTGACGAAGCGCCGCCCGTCCAGCGTCTCGATCAACTGGCACGCCACCGTTTCGCTCGCCGCCGCGTCATAAGCGTCCCAGCGCGGACACGCCCCGCCATAGCGGGCAAAGGGCCAGGCCTCGCCATCGAACCGCTTGGACACCAGCCCTGCCCGGTCCATCTTGACCATGAAGAAGGGGATGCCCCGCGCGCCCGTGCGCCCCAGGCTGGTCAGCCGATGCGCGAGCTGTTCGGTCGACACCCCAAATCGATCACGCAGCAGGGCCAGGTCGTGGCGGCTCTGCTCGCACGCCTGACGAAAACGGTCATAGGGCATGATGAGGGCAGCGGCGGCATAGTTGGTCAGCGCCATGGTGGCGATGCGGCGGCTATCCTCATCGGGCGGCGCGGCGCGCGCCACCTGCGCCGCGATCGCTTCGGCCAGTTCCTGCGCGCACAGATGATAGGCGATGGCAAACAGCCGCCCCGACGCGGGCAGTCGCTCGTTCAGCATCAGCCGCCGCCGGTGCATGTCATAATGGCGCAGCGTCCCCGCCAGCACATCGGCGCGCACCACCTGCACCGCCATGCCATGTCGCTCCTTCAACCGCGCGCGCAATTCCGCCTGCAACAGCGCCGGATCGTCGCTCATCGCCGCGGCCAGGCTTTCCGCGCCCGCATCGATCTCCGCGAAATGATTGCCCGCCCGCGCGATCATCTCGCGCAACCAGTCGACCGGCGCGACCAGCGGGGCAGGCCCGCGCGCCCCCGCGACCGCCTCGCCCGGCAAGCGCCGCAAATCGGTCAGCGCACGATAGAATCGGGCCAGCGCTTCGGACACACCCGGATAATTTTCCGCGACCTCCAGCACCTCGTCGCGCGCGATTCCAATGTCCCGGACCAGCGCATCGGACAAAATTTCGCTCAGTTCACCAGGGCCACCCTCGGCCGGGGACGCGGTGAAGTCCCGAATATCGATGTCATAGGTATTGGCCAGCCGCAGCAGCATCTGCGCCGTTAACGGTCGCTGGTTGCGCTCCAAATGGTTGAGATAGCTGGGAGAAACCCCCAATTCCTCGGCCATGCGCGTCTGGTTGAGGCCCAGTTCCCGGCGCAACACGCGCAACTTGGGGCCAAGATAGAGTTTGCGATCGGTCAGTTCTGCCATATGGTCATACTGTCATAGAATGACAATTATACCAAATCTAATCATGACACGCGGCCACTAACCGTCCTTATAATGGCCGACCCTTGTCCGTATCGCTGTACGCAAGCCGATGAACGGCGCATCTGAAAGGACAAGGACATGACCACCGACACCACCGGCCATCCCCAGCCCGCCCGTTCACGCGCGGTCTTCTCGCAGGAGGATTTCGGCCTGATCCGCACTGCCATCGCCCATTATCTGCGCGAGGTTCAGGACCAGCCCGAATCGGTCAAATATGCCAATCTCTATCACCGGCTTGGTCGCGTCGCGTAACGTCCGGCCAATCAGGGGCGCGGGATCACCCGCCCGCGCCCCTGTTCGGGATTACAGTGAAAAGCGTGCCGTAACCCGAATGTCGCGCCCGGCGAGCGGCGCGAAATCCTTGAGCACGCTGGCATGCCGCCGCGCCTCGACATCGAAGATATTATTGGCCGACAGCATCAATGTGGTGCGATCATTGCCAGCAATCGGCTTGAACGACAGCGACGCATTGACCAGCGTATAGGCGTCGGTCGAGGTCTCATAATCGGCGATCCGCTCCTGCGCAAAGGCATGTTCGATCTCGGCCCGCGCCGACAGCCGCTCGCCACGCGCTTCCAGTCCGCCCAATAGCCGCAGCGGCGGAATGCGCGGGGCCGGGCCATTGCCCTTGATGTGCGCGCGCACATAATCGGCGACACCATCGACATTGATCGCATAGCTACCGACCTGCGCCAGCTTGACCGACGCTTCCGCCTCGAACCCATAATAGCGGGCATCGGCCTGGGCATAGGCGAAGCAGGGGAATTCCAGTTCCGCCCCGCCATTGGCCGCCTGGCACACGCTGTCATCGACGATCGCGTCATAGATATAACCGTCGAACCAATTGTGGAACGCGGACAGGCTGATGCTGTAGCCTTCGCCCGCGCCGCGCAACGTGCCTTCCACACCCCAACTGCGTTCCTTGCCGAAATCGGGATTGCCCAGTTCAAAAGCCTGCGTCCCGGCATGATTGCCCCGCGCGAACAATTCCTCCGCCGACGGCGCGCGCTCGCTGCGCGACAGGTTCAGGCCCGCACGCCAGCCCGGCATGATCGCCTGGCTGATGCCCAGCGAGCCGGACAGGGCATTGAAGCTGCGCTGACGCCCATCGACGAACAGATCGTCGTCGGGATCGGCCTTGAGGTCGGTATGTTCATAGCGCGCCCCTGCTTCCAGCCGCGTATCGCCCAGATCGAGCGACTGCAACGTGAAGACGCCCAATTGGTTGGTCTGGTTCTTGGGCAGGAATTTTTCTTCGCCATCGGCCTGGAAACGGCGGGTGAAGAATTGCGCGCCGAACGCCCCGTCCCAGCCGCCGCGCTTGGCCTGGATGAATTCCAGGCGGCTTTCCATCGACTGGTTCTTGAACGTCGTGCCGACTTCGCCCGTCGGCTCGATTTCCTGGTGCCGATAATCGGCCCAGCCCGCGCGCAGGCGGATGCTGTCGAGGAACCCGCCGCCGGTCGCCACTTCACCGCGCATATCGGCGCGGGTCTGGCGCATGGACAGGGTCACATCCTCATGGCTGTGTCCCTCTTCGTCATGATCGTGGTCATGATCCTCGTCATCATGGTCATCATGATGCTCCGACACGTCGATCCGCGATGGTACGCCATAGCGGTTTCGGGTGTGCGACACCGACACGCCCAGATTGCCGCCTTCGCCAACATAGGCAAAGCCACCGGCCACTTCCCATGTCTTGGCGGCCGTGTTGGGCAGCTTGCCCTTCAACATGCCGTCTTCGCGGATTTCGGCATCGTCCGATTCTGCCGCCAGCGCGCGCAACGGCTTGGAGAGGATATAGCCGCCGGTGCGCAGGTCGTCGCTCTTGCTCCAGCTACCATCGACATGAACCACGAAATTTTCGGACAGCGGGGCTTCGATCTCGCCGCTCACGGTCCGCTCATTGGCGGCGCTGCCATAGGTGGCCAGCCCTTCGACATGCACGGGTTCGTCGGGGACTCGGCGTGGAATGCGACTGTCGATCACATTGACCACGCCGCCGATCGCCGATGATCCGTAGAGCAGGGCAGCAGGACCGCGCAATATCTCGATCCGGTCGGCGGTCAACGGATTGATCGCCACCGCATGATCGACCGAGGTATTGGATACGTCGAAACTGCCGATCCCATCGGTCAGGATGCGCACCCGCTCCCCCTGAAACCCGCGCAGGATCGGGCGGGACGCATTGGGACCGAAGGACGTCGCCGACACGCCCGGCTGCCGCGCCAGCGTCTCGCCGATGGTCGTCCGCATCTGCTGGGTCAGCTTGTCGCCGGTCAGAACCGTGGTGCCCGACAATATGTCGCCCTGCCGCCGGGGGATCAGGGCCGTGACGATGATGTCGGCGCGATTGTCATGATAGGCCTGGTCAGCGGCTTGCGGGGCCATATCTACGCCCTGAGCAAGGGCTGCGGGGGTGATGCACAGGGCAGACAGGGCGCAACCGGCGCGCAGGGGGAGGAGACGAGACATTGACGATGGTCATCCTTGGTAACGAAGGGGATGAGACTTCGTAACCAAGATGATATAGCATATCAACATGGCGGCGTATTTTTCTACCGCAATGCACCATCAATTTGGCAGAAGCTGTGTCTTTAGAGGAACAGGAAGTCCGCCAGCGCCTCAACGGCCGGAATATCGGCTGCATCGGGCCGAATGGCCTGTCGAACCTCGATGGCGGGCAGTGGCATGTCGAGCGCGAGCCTCTTTATGCCTTCCATACGGCCCAAATCCCGCGCGAGCGGGCCAAAGGCCGCGAACAGCCCGACGCCGTCGCGCAAGGACGCCATGATGGACGCCATATTGTCGCTTTCCAGCGCTATGGGCCCGGTTTGGGCTTTTGCTCTGGCGAGCGCGGCTTCGATCACGCCCCGCATGGCATTGTCGCGTTCCATCGCCAGCATTGGCGTTGCCGCCAGATCGGCGCGTGATACGCTGGGCGACCGCGCAAGCGGATGCTCCGTCCCCGCATAGATATTGACTGGCTCCGACCAACCATAGCGCGATGGAAAATCCTCTGGCGCGCCGAGCGCGTAGAAATAGGCGATATCCGCGCGTCCGCGCCTGAGCGCTGTATCGGCGTCCTCCGCTGATTGGACATGCAGGTCCAGCGCGATCGCGATATCTTCGTTGGCGGCTTCAAAAGTGGCCAGCGCATCCTGCAAATGGCCGAACACGGGTGCAGGCGCAGCCAGTAAAATGGTGCGGCGCGGCGGTTCGGGGGTGGCCGGGGCAGGTGGAGGCGAGATGGCGGGGGGCAAGGGAACAAGTGCCGGGCGATCCCAATCGTCGCTGGCATCCTGCGATAATAGGGTCATTGCCTCGGCGGTCTTACGCCCTGCCGGGGTCAACCGGGCCGCGCCCTCCAGATCCTCGAACAACCGATAGCCCAGCCGCATTTCCAGCGACGCCAGATCACGCGCGACCTGTTCGGCGGACAGGCCCATATCACTGGCACAGCGCGACAAATTACCTGCCGCCACCATCTGCGCGAAAAGGTCCAGTTGGCGCAGGGATGGTGTGTCCATCCCCGCCTGATAGAGGAAATGCCTATCGGGTGTAAGCGCGATCTTGGCGACGCCCGCTCGATGATGTCCCTGCATATTTTTGCGCTGGGCATAGCGCCCCGTGTCGAATCCCAATTTAGTCGCGATCACCGGCTTTACTTGCCGTGGCTGCGCCGATGCGAGAGAAGTATGCCATAGGCAAGGGAGAGTGAATGTTCACGGAATGGATCACGGGCTCGGTTTTTAACGAAATCGCCGCTCTGCTGGTGTTGGCGGCGGGGGTTGGGCTTGTCGGTGCGCTGTTTCGTCAGCCACTTATCGTCAGCTTCATCGCTGTTGGAATAGCGGCAGGTCCGTCAGGGTTCGACATTGCCCGTTCCACCGAAGCCATCCATCTGCTCGCCGAACTGGGCGTCGCCGTCCTTCTGTTCCTTGTCGGCATCAAGCTGGACGTAAAGCTCATCCGCACGCTTGGTCCGGTGTCCCTTGCGACGGGTCTGGGGCAGGTGGCGTTCACATCGATTTTCGGGTTTTTGATCTGCCTCGCCATGGGGCTGGACGCGCGCACCAGCATTTATATCGCCGTTGCGCTGACATTTTCCAGCACCATCATCATCGTCAAACTCCTGTCGGACAAGCGCGAGATCGACGCGCTGCATGGCCGGATCGCTCTCGGCTTCCTGATCGTGCAGGATCTGGTGGTGGTGTTGGCGATGATCGTCCTTTCGGCTGTCGGCGTCGGGGGGCGGGACGAGGCATCGACGAGCGATATCGCGGCGATCTTCGGCGCGGGCCTCGCATTGCTTGCCCTGGTGCTGATCTTCATTCGCTATGTCGCGGACCCCCTGACCGAGCGTCTGGCGCGGGTGCCCGAACTGTTGATCGCTTTTTCCATTGCTCTCGCGGCGATCTTTGCGGCAATGGGCGATGCCTTTGGCTTCGGTAAGGAATTGGGCGGTCTGCTGGCCGGTGTCGCTTTGGCCTCTACGCCCTTTCGCGATGCCATAGCGGCACGCCTGTCCCCGCTTCGGGATTTCCTGCTCCTCTTTTTCTTCATCTCGCTTGGAACGAGCCTGGATATCGCCAATCTGGGGAAAAGCAGCGTCGAAGCGATCATCCTCTCGCTGTTCGTTCTCATCGGAAATCCGTTGATCGTGGTCGCTATCATGGGTGCCCTCGGCTATCGCCGCCGCACGGGGTTCCTGGCTGGGCTGACGGTCGCGCAGATCAGCGAATTCTCGCTCATATTTATGGCGATGGGCGTGACGCTGGGCCATGTTTCCACAGAGGCGCTGGGCCTTGTGACATTGGTCGGCCTGATCACGATCGCCGCATCCACCTATATGATCACCTATTCCCATCAGCTTTTCAGGCTGTTCGATCCCTATCTTCGCATTTTCGAACGCAGGACGAAAAACGCGCAGGAGGCAGGCGAGGGCACCAAGGACATGGCCTCCGGTCATGACATCATCCTGTTCGGGATCGGCCGCTATGGTGGAACCATTGGCCGGCGGTTGATTGCGGAGGGAAAGTCTGTCCTTGGTGTCGACTTTAGCCCCGAAGCCGTTCTTCGCTGGCAAAAGGAAGGGCTACCGGCGGTCTATGGCGATGCGTCCGATGCTGAATTTCTTTTGAGCCTGCCGCTCAGGCAAGCGAAATGGGCGGTGCTGACCGTTCCCCATACGGATGTCGGCATCAATCGCCATGATACTGGCCCGGTCTTTATCCAGGCCCTTCGCGAAGCGGGCTTCACGGGCCAGACGGCGATGTCGACCGGGCTGGTCGGTGATCGCGCGCAACTGGCAT
Source organism: Sphingobium sp. MK2 (assembly GCF_040170545.1). Classification (NCBI taxonomy): domain Bacteria; kingdom Pseudomonadati; phylum Pseudomonadota; class Alphaproteobacteria; order Sphingomonadales; family Sphingobiaceae; genus Sphingobium; species Sphingobium sp. MK2. The sequence goes on along the minus strand of NZ_JAZDXA010000039.1, from coordinate 8,890 downwards.
CGGCCGGGGTCGATCTGGTGCTGGAACCCTATGTCGATGCCGCCGACCGCGCGGCGGAGATGCTCATGGCAAAGACGTTGCCCGGCCGCAGTTCGTTGGAGCAGGAGGGTCAGCAGCAATTGTAGAATGCGTATGGCGTAAACGACGATGGGCTCCCGAAAAGGGGAAGGGTGCTATTTTCCCCGGTAAAATAATTGCGGGTTCCTCTGGATGAAGCGACGAACCCAATTGTCGATCCGGCCCTTGCGTTGTTCCTTCATAGTTCGCCATCCGATGAAGCTCATCACCGCAGCGCCGATCGCATCGACGATCAGATCCCACATCGTATCGGTCAGGCCGGAAGGATCGCCAAGCATCGGTTTTTGCATGTTGAACCCGAATAGCTGGTCCATCGCAAATTCGAAAATTTCCCACAACGTCCCGATGCCAAGCCCGAAAAAGAAGGCGAAGAGGGCGATGAACGATGGACGCATCCGCAGATCGACCAGTTCATTCTCGTTGAGGATGTAAACGATCAGAAAGCCGAGCAGGCCCAGCAGCAGGCCTGCCGTGCCATGCAGTGCCAGATCCCACCACCATAGCCATTCATAATAGTCCCTGACCTCGCCCAGGAAGAGCGTGGCGAAGATGAACAGGATCGCCAGGAGTTGAAGTTCCGACGGAATGACGACCGGAAGGCGTTTGCGCGCAACAACCGGAACAAGGGTTGCCGCCATCACGCTGACCACCAGAAAGACGTGCATCCATCGGGCATCTCTGACAAGGAACAGGAGTTCCAGGGCCATGACGAGTTGCATTGCGATCAGCACGCCGAGATGGGCACGCTTCACCAGGCCGGGGCTTTCAGGCTGTTCGGACATGATCTAATGTTCCGGTATGTTACCATCTAAGCTTTTGCCAACTCAGACCAAAATCGGGCGTGGCAGCCAGATCCGGCGGCGATAGGGAGTGTTACCGATAGGGTGGTCCTTGTCTATCTGCTAAAGCGGACAAGGAAGCGAAGGCCTATTCATAGCCTCTAATCAGGAGGGGAGGACGCTATTAACCTCCCGAAAAAGCCAGGAGCGCAGCATTGAACGATATCGAAACCCTGCACCCGCCAAGAAAGATCATGCTGGCCACTGACCTTAGTTGCCGGTGCGACCGGGCGCTTGATCGCGCTGTCGAACTTGCACAGCGCTGGAATGCGACCTTGGTGATTGCCCATGTCGTTGAACCCAATGGCATGGATGATGATATCTCTGCGCCCGCCCTGCCATCCTGGCGACGCGGCATCGACCCTCTGGAAAGAGCCAGGCAGCAGATCCGCCGGGAACTGGGTGTCGATAGTGCGAATATAGAAATCCGCGTCGATGAAGGACAGCCCGCGCCACAATTGTTGGACATCGCCCAGCGGGAAGGGTGCGATCTGATCATCACAGGCATGGCGCGGGATGAACCGTTTGGCCGCATGCTGCTGGGAACCACGGTCAACCAGCTTGTTCGACGTTCTTCCGTTCCGTTGCTCGTGGTCAAGCGGCGGGCCGTCCGTCCCTATCGGCAGATTGTGGTCGCGACCGATTTCTCGGAAAGTTCTCGCCATGCGCTGATGACCGCCGTGGGCTGTTTTCCCGACGCAGCCTTCACGCTTTTCCACGGCTATGATGTTCCGTTCGCCAGCTTTCTCGACAAACGCGGATTGCGCGATCAGGTGAGTGCGCTGGAGAAAGAGTGCGGAGAAGAATTTCTCTCCGCCACCCCGCTGGACGAAAAGCTGCGTCGCCACATTCCTACGCTGATCGAACATGGCATCCCCGAACGGCTTTTGTCGAACTATGTTCGTGACCGGGGGGCGGACCTGACTGTCATTGGCAGCCATGGCAGAACCGCCCTTTTCGACGTGCTGATCGGCAGCATGACCCAGCGCCTTCTGGAAGCGGTGGCAGGCGATATCCTGGTCGTGATTGACCCTCAGGCCCGAAAATGGGCCTGAGACGCTAGCGCAGGCCAACTGGCAAGGTTGCGTTGGGCAAGCGATGTGGAGGAATCGGGAGATTGCGGACATCAATACTGGGTACCGGACAAAGTTGCGCATATCCGACGGGTATATGTTGACCAGAGCCATCCAGTTATGGCAATCGCCCCGCGTATCAGGTGAGCGGCGTGAACCATGCTGTAAAATCTTGGTGTACGCTGGCGTTAAGCCAAGGTGATGCGGGTATAGCTCAATGGTAGAGCACTAGCCTTCCAAGCTTGTGATGCGGGTTCGATCCCCGCTACCCGCTCCAACAGAAAACCCCTGAAATCAGCCCGGCTTCGGCCCCGAACTCGCCCGTTCCATCAGGGTGAACAGAAATTCCGGCGCGTCGGCCGGGCCGTTGACGAGCGCGTCGATGACCGCGCGGCCCATATCCTCCAGCGGCTGGCGCACCGTCGTCAGCGGTGGCCAGGATGTCAGGCTGGCAGGCGTATCGTCAAAGCCGACCACCGAGAGATCCTCCGGCACCCGCAAACCGATCTGATGCGCCAGCGTCAGAACGCCCAACGCCATATCGTCATTGGTCGCGAAGATCGCGCTTGGCGGTTCGGGCAGGGCCAGCAAAGCCTCGCCCGCTGCGATGCCGGACGTGAAGGTGAAGCCGCCGCCGACGAACAGGCTCTCGTCGACCGGCACGGCCGCAGCGGCCAGCCCGTCGCGAAATCCCTCGACCCGGCGCAATGCCGATCGGTGCTTGGCGGGCGGCGTGATGATCCCGATCCGGCGATGGCCATGGGCGATCAAATGGTCCGCGACCATGCGCCCGGCCGCGCGTTCGGGGGTGTGGATATTGAAGCCCGCTCCGACCACCGACCCGGCGATCCGCGCGCAGGGCAGGCGCAACTCGGCGAGGCGGGCAAGCATCGCTGCATCATCGGACAGGGGCGGCACCAGCAGCACGCCATCGGGGCGCAGGGCCGCCACCAGTCGGTCAAGCACGTCGAACCGCTCCTCGCCGCCCGGCGAAATGGGTTCCACGACCAGATGATAACCCAATTCGCGGCAACGCGCGGCTGCCCCCGACTGGATGCCGCTGATGTAACCGGGCGCAGGATTGCTGTACAGATAGGCAATCATGAACGACCGCCCGCCTGCCAGCCGCCGCGCCGACTGGTTGGGCCGATAACCCAGTTCGCGCACCGCCGCCTGCACCCGCTCGCGCAATTCGGCGCTGACATTGGGGGCCTGATTGACGACGCGCGATACCGTCTTGATCGACACTTTGGCGAGGGCAGCGACGTCGTGAATGCTGGTCATGAATAGTCTGGCTCGAAACAACGGAAACGTTCGTCATGCGGCGCAAAGGCGGCGCTTGGCAAGTCGCGATCATGCGCCCTATGCTTCACCACGACAAGGAATGGACGGGCAGGACATGGGTGACGTGATCAATTTGCGCCAGGCGCGCAAGGCAAAGGCCCGCACGGACAAGGCGCAGCAGGCCGACGCCAACCGCGCGAAGTTCGGCCGCACCAAGGCGCAGCATCAGGCGGAGGATACCGAGCGCACGCGGCAGGAGGCGGCGGTCGACGCGGCCTATCGGGAAGACCGCACCCTCGAATAAGGCCGGGCCGCCGGCCCCTGTTCCGGTTGCGCTTTTGCCCCTTGCCTGATACCGGCGCGCGCATCATCCGCGCCATTCCCGAACAGAAGAGTCGCCCACTATGTCTGACAAGATCAACCGCATCGTCCTTGCCTTTTCCGGTGGCCTCGACACCAGCGTGATCCTGAAATGGCTGCAACAGACCTATAATTGCGAAGTGGTGACCTTCACCGCCGACCTGGGGCAGGGCGAGGAACTGGAGCCAGCCCGCGCCAAGGCGCGGCTGATGGGCGTCAAGGAAGAGCATATCTTCATCGACGACCTGCGCGAAGAATTTGTGGCGGACTATGTCTTCCCGATGATGCGCTCCAACGCGCTCTATGAAGGCCTCTATCTGCTCGGCACGTCGATCGCCCGGCCGCTGATCGCCAAGCGCCAGATCGAGATCGCCAAGATGGTTGGCGCGGACGCGGTGTCGCATGGTGCGACCGGCAAGGGCAATGACCAGGTCCGCTTTGAACTCGGCTATTATGCCCTGTCGCCCGACATCAAGGTGATCGCGCCGTGGCGCGAATGGGATTTGACCAGCCGTACCAAGCTGATCGAGTTCGCCGAAAAGAACCAGATCCCGATCGCCAAGGACAAGCGCGGCGAAAGCCCCTTTTCGACCGACGCGAACATGCTGCACACCTCCTCCGAGGGCAAAGTGCTGGAAGATCCGTGGGATGAAGTCCCCGACTATGTCTATTCGCGCACGGTGAATCCTGAGGACGCGCCCGACGCGCCCGAATATATCACGATTGATTTCGAGCGTGGCGATGGCGTCGCGATCAATGGCGTCGCCATGAGCCCCGCCACCTTGCTCGAAACGCTGAACGATTATGGCCGCAAGCACGGCATCGGCCGCCTCGACCTCGTCGAAAACCGCTTCGTCGGCATGAAATCGCGCGGCATGTATGAAACGCCGGGCGGCACCATCTATCACCTCGCCCATCGCGGCATCGAGCAGGTGACGCTGGATCGCGGCGCGGCGCATCTGAAGGACGAACTCGCCCCGCGCTACGCCGAACTCATCTATAACGGCTTCTGGTTCTCGCCGGAGCGCGAGATGCTGCAGGCCGCGATCGACCATAGCCAGGAAAAGGTCACCGGCACGGTCCGCCTCAAACTCTATAAGGGCGGCGTCTATATCGTCGGGCGCAAGTCGCCTTACTCGCTCTACAGCGAAAAGGTCGTGACCTTCGAGGATGACGCCGGTGCCTATGATCAGCGCGATGCGGCGGGCTTCATCAAATTGAACGCCCTTCGCCTGCGTCTGCTGGGACGGCGCGACCGCTAATCTGGTTGGCATCGGCTTGCGGCTTCAACTCGTCGCATGTTTTGCCAACTGTTAACCAATAATGCCCCATGCCTTCTGAATGGAGGTATGGGGCGTGCATGGCATAACATTGGAAACTTCGTCCGTCTGTCGCGCCATCGAGCGATCAACGGCGATCGTGAGCTTCGACATGGCCTGCCGTGTCATCGGGGCCAACGATAATTTCCTGACCCTCTTCAACTATGATTTTGCCGACATCCAGTTGCGGCCGCACAGCCTGTTCTGTGAGCCGGGCTTTGCCGGCACGGCCGAATATGCAGCCTTCTGGGATCGGCTGCGGGCCGGCCATTTCGACACTGGCGTTTATCGCCGACAGGACCGGGATGGTCGCCTCATCTGGATCAGGGGCAGCTATAATCCGATGTTCGATGAACATGGCGTCCAGACCGGCATCATAAAATTCGCCACTGACATCAGCGCCGAGCAGGAGGCTATAGCCGCGCGCGAGGATGCCGAACAGCGACTGGGACGTCAGGAGAGGGATCGCCGTGCCAGTATCGAACGGGTGCTGAGCGAAGTGAGCGGTATTGTCGATGCGATCGACGGCATAGCCCGCCAGACCAATTTGCTGGCGCTCAATGCCTCGATCGAGGCGGCGCGGGCGGGTGAGGCGGGCCGGGGCTTTTCCGTCGTCGCCGCTGAGGTCAAGAAGCTGGCGCTCGACACCCAAAGCGCGACCAGAGATGCGCGTGCCGTGATTTCCGGCTGATCGCGGCTGTTACACGTTGCGACAAAGTCATGCGTGCCATGACATAGTTGCGGGACAAATTGGGCCGATAAGCATCTTCAAGGACGGCGACACGTCGTTCGGTATAGATGCTTTGGAAGGAACAGGACATGATCCGCAAGTTTTTTGGAACCGTCGCTCTCGGCTCGCTGGTTGTCGGCGGCCTTGCCGCTTCGCACGTCGCTTTCGCCCAGCCGGGCGATGATCCCGGCCGCGGTGGCCGTGGCGGTGGCATGATGATGATGGCCGATGCCAACAAGGACGGCACGATCACCAAGGCGGAACTGACCGCCGCGCTCGAAGCCCGCTTCGCCAAGATGGATATCGACAAGGACGGCAAGCTGACCCAGGCGGACCGCGATGCGATGCGCGCCCAGCGCCTCGACGCCCGCTTTACCAAGCTGGACACCGACAAGAATGGCCAGATCAGCAAGGCGGAAATGGCCGCCGCGCAGGACGGCCGGTCGGGAAAGCGCGCCGAGGCAGGCAAGCCCGGTGGACCGGAAGGTCGCAACTGGGGTGCTCGCCATCATGGCGGCCCCGGCAAGGGCGGCATGATGATGGGCGGCCGCGCCGACGCGAACAAGGATGGCACCGTGACCAAGGCTGAATTCATGGCCGGACCGATGGCGATGTTCGACAAGGCTGACACCAACAAGGACGGCAAGGTCACCGCCGATGAAATGAAGGCCGCGCGTGACGCCATGCGTGGTGCCTGGAAGGATCGTAAGGCACCGCCGCCGCCCGCGGGCTGATGTGACACCTCCCTGTTCACGGTCAGGCCCGGCATCCCCTGCCACCCCTGAACCGGACCGTGAACCCTCTAGGAAGGACGAAGGCTGGCTCCCCCGCCATGCCTTCGCCCTTCCAACTTTTTCCCGCCCATGACAGACAGGCGCAATGAGCGAAAAACCCCATCTCTTGCTCGTCGATGACGAGCGTTCGATCCGCGAGCCGCTAGCGCAATATCTGTCGCGCAACGGTTTTCGCGTCACCGCCGTCGACAGCGCGGCGGAGGCACGCATTCGCCTCAACGCCAATGCGATCGATATGGTGATCCTCGACATCATGATGCCGGGCGAGGATGGGCTGTCGCTCTGCCGCCACATTCGCGAGACCAGCGAAATCCCCGTCATCCTGCTCACGGCCCGCACCGAAGAAACCGACCGTATCGTGGGCCTCGAAATGGGCGCGGACGATTATGTCCTCAAACCCTTCTCTCCGCGCGAACTGGTCGCCCGGATCAAGGTGATCTTCCGCCGCGTCGCCACCGGCGGCCAGCGGGTGACCGCGCCGGACGGGGCCAATTACAGTTTCGCCGGATGGCTGCTCAAGACGCAGGAACGCACGCTGGTAGACAGCGAGGGTGTGTCGCTGCCGCTCTCCACGGCGGAATATAATCTGATGCTGGCCTTTGCCACCCGCCCCAATTCGGTGCTGAGCCGCGACCAACTGCTCGACATCACCCAGGGGCGCGAGGCCAACGCCTTCGACCGGGCGATCGACAATCAGATCAGCCGCCTGCGCAAGAAGATCGAGCCTGACCCCAAAAATCCAACGCTGATCAAGACCGTATGGGGCGGGGGCTACACGCTCTCCGCCGACGTGCGCAAACTGTGAAGCACCTTCGCCTCTGGCCGCAAAGCCTGGTCGGACAGATCATCGCGCTCGTCGCGCTGGCGCTGTTCGTGGCGCAGGCGATCAATTTCGGCCTGCTCTATCGTGAGCGCATCCGGCTGCAATTGACCGCGCAGACCGCGCCCGCCGTCTATCGCGTGGTCGATGCGCTCGACAACCGCCCCGACCGGCCCGGCCCGGCGCGGATGCGAGCGCGCTTCGTGCAGGGCGCGCCGCAACTGACAGGCGAAGCCCGCCCGGACATCGAAAAGCGGGCGGCGGCGATGTTCGAGGATATCGGCCTGCGCATCCTGACCGTGCGCGTGGTGCAGGACGACGCGGTGATGCCGATGCGCCGCTGGGAGCGGATTCGCGTGCGCGCCGATGGCGAACGGCCGCATGACCACCGTGTCGAGCGGCTGACGCTGGCGGCCGAATATGAACCGGGCAAATGGGTCGTCACGCAAGCCCGCAGCGGCGATCGCCCGGCCCGCTTTGGTGGCTGGCTGATCGGCCAGACCCTCATTCTCTATGTCATCGTCCTCCTGCCGCTGCTCTGGATCGGCAGTCGGCTCGCGCGCCCCCTGAAGCAACTGACCGGATCGGCGCAGCAATTCGCGCGCACCGGCGCGGCCGATGCCGTGGACGAGCGCGGTCCCGGCGACGTGCGCGACCTCACCATGGCATTCAACGCCATGCGGTCGCGGATCATCGCCATGCTGGACGAAAAAGACCGGATGCTGGGCGCCATCGGCCATGATCTGCGCACGCCGCTCGCCTCGCTGCGTGTCCGCGCTGAATCGGTCGAGGATGATGCCGAACGCGCACGCATGTCCGAAACCATCGACGAGATGAACCGGATGTTGGAGGATATCCTCTCGCTCGCGCGCGCGGGACGCAGCACGGAAGCAGTGCAGAAAGTCGATCTCGCCGCGCTGGCCGATGCCGTGGTCGAGGATTTCATCGAACTGGAATCGCCCGTCGACATGACCGAAAGCGACCGCGCCGTCGCCTTCGTGCGACCGCAACAGATACGCCGCGCCCTGCGCAACCTCATCGAAAACGCCATCGTCTATGGCGAACGCGCCCATGTGTCGGTGGTGCGCGAAGCAGGTTCTATCCGCCTGGTCGTCGCCGATGACGGCCCCGGCATCGCCGAGGACCGGATGGAAGAAATGCTTGAACCCTTCACCCGCCTAGAAGGCTCCCGCAATCGCGAAACCGGCGGGGCCGGACTAGGCCTCGCGCTGGTGCGCGCGATCATGGCCGAACATCAGGGCGAATTGCGCCTCACCAACCGCGCAGAAGGCGGGCTGGAGGCGAGTTTGGTGCTGCCTGCATGACCCTTTGCCACGCCCCCTTCTCCCCGATGGGGAGAAGTTGGATGAGGGCGCGCGACGCTGACGTGGCGTGCTTCATTGAGGCCGCGACATTCTCACCCCGCTACGACCAAGCCAAGATGCCAAACACATCCGAGGCGGTCAGGGAGCAGACAAAGCGCTAGGGTGGGCATTTGCTCCAAAATCCTCCCCTTATAGGGGAGGGGGACCGGCGAAGCCGGTGGAGGGGTGTCACCCTATCGATAGGGTGGTCGGAAGAGAGTGGTGGAGG